>JAVBPF010000036.1:0-25939 GCA_031549735.1 Oscillospiraceae bacterium | reverse complement strand
TACGTCCTGCAAGTGGCTGTCACCGACATCTATGCGCAGACGACCACCAAGACCGTCGATGTGACTGTGAAGCCTCTGAGCGAGTCCGCGCTCCCGGTCATCACGACAATGAACGTCTCCGATAAGGCCGGCATTAACCTGGCTCTGGCCGTGAATGCCGCCGCTACGACCGGCATCCCCAACGGCGCGCTTACCTATGCCTGGTCCGTGTCCCCGGTGATTGCCGGTAACGCCATCGCAAACGGCGACACCGCCGCCGCGGCTCTTACCTTCACCAAGTACGGTACCTACAAGGTGACCCTCGTCGTGACCGACGCCATCGGGCGTACAGTGACCCAGAGCAAGTACACCACCGTGGGCGATATCGCCCCCGTCACGGCGACTCTGGATGAACTGAAAGAGCTGTACTTTGTTGAGCAGCAGTATGCCGGTATTGGTAATACGAAGATGGGCTCATTGGGCAGCACCAGCAGCACCCAGGTTTCCGGTTACGGCACTTCATACCGCCTCGAGGCCAGCGGCGGAACCCTCGGAACCACCAGCCGCTTCTCCAACTGGAGCGCCTCCGGCGTCGCGGCCGCCGCAACAGCGGCCAAGGCCGTAATCGACAACGCCTCGCGTTCGGCGGCCGAGATCAACGTCGCGTATGAGAATCTGATGAACGCGATGGTCAAGCTCACGCCGGTCTCCGTGACGGGCGCGCCCGCCGGTACGAGAAACGTCGCCTTCCTGGGCGGCCGCAATGTGAGCTGTGTTTCCCCGCAGTACAACGACTCCAAGGGATACAATATCAACAACAACCAGACCACCGGCACCGGCATGGCCAATGCTTGGGGCACCTACGGCACCGGCAACAACAACTCCGTTGAGTGGCTCCAGTACGAGTGGCCCATGGGCGCGAGAATCTCGGCCGACAACCTGATCATGTATACCTATGACGGAAACGTTCAGGCCGCCAACCGCGTCGTGTACAAGTATCTCCCGCTGGACAGCGACACTTGGGTTACGGTGTATGATTCGCAGGGAACCACCATTGGTGGAACCACGAACGGCACCTTCTATCCGATCGCGCATACGTTTGAGCCGTTCGAATGCCGCGCGTTGCGCGTCGAACAGACCAAGAGAAGCACCGGTAACGGCAAGGGCGTCGGCGTGAAGGAATGGCAGGTCTTCGGTACACTGCTTGACCCGTTTGCTAACTCCGACGTGAAGGCCGATAAGACCGCCCTGGCCGATGCCATCGCGAAATACGATTCCCTCGACGGGGACGACTATCTCATCAGAACCTGGGCCGCCGCCACCGTGGCTTACCTCGCCGGTGTGGAAGTGTTCCTGAACGGCGACGCGACAAAGGCTGAAGCAGACGCCGCAGCCGCCGCTCTGAATGCCGCCCTGGATAACCTCATCCTCATCGTTGAGCCGACCGAGATGCCCGCCATTGTCGTGGCTGTGGGCAAGACCGCCGCCGTCTACATGGAAGACGCGGTCTTCACCGACATGGCTGTTGCGGACACAAGCAAAGCCACCGTGGCAGACCTCGTGATCACCGGTGTGGCTGCCGGCGAAACCACCTACTCGTCCGACTACGAGTTCTACCAGTTCAGCGGCAACCTGACCGGCGACATCACAGTCTTCTCAATGGAGGATCTGTATGCTGCCATTTCAGCGGCAGAAGCGCTTGATCCCACCGCTTACACCGATTGGGCTTCTGTTGCCGCCGCTCTGGCCACCGCCAACGCCATCAAGAACAACCCCGAGACCCCGACTGTTCAGGCGTATGAGGATGCCCGCGACGCACTGACGACAGCCGTTTCCGGTCTCTCCTATGTGCCTGTTGAGAAAGTCGTTCTCAAGGCGCCGAGCTCTGTCAAGGTTGCCAGAAACAAAACCGTTAACCTGTCTGTTTCGTGGACTCCGGCCAACATTAAGTTGGTTTTGGGTGTCGCGATGAGCAATGAAGCCATTGCCACCGCCAAAGTTACGGCGGACAACTTCGGGTCTGCTACCGTAACAATTACCGGTGTGAAGGCTGGTAGTGCTATCCTCACAGTGAAGGACATTACCTCCGATCAGATGGTTTCCGTCATCGTGCAGGTTTCCTAAGGCCTGTCAAAGAGCAAATCCATCAGCTTTTCCCAAAGAGGAGGGGCGGCCGAGTGGCCGCCCCTCCTGTCGGTTTGGGGGATGATTCGAGGCCGCGCAGCCTCTACGACAACGCCACCAAAATGCCCTTGCGATAGATAAACTGCCGGATCACGGGCTCGGCGGGGCGGTCGCCGCCGCTGCGATCGGACTCGAGATAATGTACCCAGATCATTTCGTCGAGCACCTCGACGTCGACCACCAAAACATCCTGCCCAAGACAGATGGCATTGCTGCCGCGGACGCGGCCGTGCCGCACCGCCGTGGCAGCCAGGTAGGTATCACACCGGTTCAGCCCGGAGAGCTGTGTGAGGATCACGGCGGCGCCTTCCTGCTTCTCCGGGAAAACACCGCGTGTCGGAATCCGGTCAAGGCAGGTGAGAATCCCCTGCGTCTGATCCAGCCCGACCGTATAAAAATTCGAGCCGTCGGTCATCTTCAGTCCCAGCCCGTCGATGTAAAACGTGGCGTTGAGCGCGCCCGAGACCACATCGGGCGGCGGCGCGCGAAAAAGGAAGAAAGCGCCCAGAAAACCGGCCGACGCGGCCAGGAGCACGGGAAGCGCCCGACGCAGATGTTTGAACATGTTGTCCACCTCCACAATTCAGTATATGAAGGCGGAGAGGGAATAGACGCTTGAAAGAAAGCAAAAAACAAGGGAGCGGCCCAAAACTGGGCTGCTCCCGAACAAATTGACATCAATCTTTCATTCGCTTGCCATCACGGAAGTGGGCTTTGATGCCGTGCCGGCGACGCGTCCCGTGTGCAGCTTGAAGCCGATCACCATCAGAAGCGCGGCCATGCCCCAGAAATAGGCGTTCATATAGGGCACCTCAAAGATGTTCTCAAAGAAACTGTGTGTGAGAACGCCCATCATGCCGGCCAGCAGCCCGCAACAAAGAGTGTAGTCCATGGAGACCTTGCGGGTGCGGAACAGTGCGCGCAGTCCGGAGACAAGCAGAGACGCAAGCAGGAAGAGATAACCGCTCAAACCCAGGTAACCCATCTCGACCAGCGTCTTCATATAGTAATTATCGAGGTAAAAGTAATTAACGGTGTCGACCGTCTGATTCTGCATGGCCACGGCGCCGCCGAAACGGCCCAGGCCAAAACCCAGAATCGGGTTGGAACGGTTCAGAATGCTCATGCCCTGTGTCCAGCGCATGGCGCGTCCGCCGGTCTCGTTGTTGACGGTAAAATCCGACGTAAACAGGAAGGCGATACGGTTAAACACTTGCGGGACAAACATCAGCGCCGTTCCGCCGAGGACGAGGACGAGCAGCAGCCGCCGATCGCGCAGCAGGGCAAAAAGAATGATGGCGACGGCCAATCCCATCCAGGCGCCTCGCGAGAAGGTGAACAGACAGCAGAGTCCCATGCAGACGGTGGCGACGAAGAAGAGGAATTTGGCGGCCGGGCGGCGCACCACATAGACCAGAGCCGCTGCGTGCGGCGCCAGCATCACCATGAGGTCTCCCAAAATATTGGGACTGCCGACGATAGAGAACGCGCGCGTACGCACGCCCGCTTCCTTGACCGAGACCCAGGAAGCCGGAATCGGCGCGGCCACGATAAACTGGTAGATGCCGTGCAGCGCCAGACCGAAGCCCAACAGCGCCAGCATTGATACAACAAATAGGATTTCCTGTCGTCCCTTGGCCAGCCGCGCGATGATGAAGAACCAGAGCATAAATTGACAGACGGCGCGGAACCCGGAGATGGCCACCCCAAACAGCGGCGAGACGACCAGCATCAAAAACAGCGCCAGACAAATGAAGAACACAAGCGGCGCATCGAGCGGCGTGGCCGATGAGCCGGCCGGGCGCTCGGACAAAAAGGGCGACACCAACAGATAGAGAAAGCAGACGATTAGAAAGAGCTCATCCCAGTTGGAGGCCAGGAACTCCACCTGCACCACCTGACGCAGAAAAATATCGAGCGGCAGATACAGCGCAAAGATGAACAGGAAAAAATGCCGCCATGTAAACGCGCCGAAACGGAAAAACACACTTCCGGCCATGGCCGTACTGTGGCGGATCCTTCGAAAAAAAAGGACGATGGTGCTTTGACCGAGATATGGCTGTATGCGTCCGCCCCAGCGGTGAAAGGCGAGAATACAGCGGCGTCCGAGCCCGAAGAAACGGGAGTGCGTGACGAACGAGGCCGGTGCGCCCAAAAAGGAGTCCAGAACACGCTTGAAAACCGAGGTCCCGTATTGACGTCCCCAAAAACGGAAGAAGGCGGCCATCCAGCCATAACGGGCGTATTCGCCCAATCGCACAAACATTCGCCCCAAAAGCGAGCCGCGCCAAACCGAAGTCTTGCGCGCGCCCACAGCTGAATCACTCATCAAACATCACCGTCTCAATCGTGGAGGCCAGTTCAAAGTACTTGGTTTTTAGAAAGTGGCCGGTACCCGCGCGGATCTCCTGCGGGCCGACCTTAATGATGGGCGCATCCTTCGCGACCTTGGCCGTTACGGTAAAAACAGCGTCCACACGTGTCGGGTCAACAGCATCCACCAAGCGGCCGTCGGCGGTGGGGGTCTGAATGATATACGGCTCGGTGAAGAAATCCGTGACATAGGCGTCGTCGATGTAGGCGGTACCGGCGATCAGCTGATTGTCGATCGCCAGATTCTTTTTGATTTCGGTCTCAATGCGCGGATTGAGCGCACGGACACGTACGGTATAGGTCAGTGTGCCGTCAGCCTGACCGCTGGTCAGTCCCGCACCGGCAAATTTCCAGAACAGCCCGAGCCCGACGACAAGAAGGCCGACAATGACCAACAGGTCGACCAGATTGATGAGGCCGAGGAATTTTCCTTTTTCGTTGATGATTTTCATGATGCTTCATCCTTTCGTATTGACAAAACAAAAGCGATCGGGAGAACCTGCAGGGGAGCCGACAACGCATCTCTCGTCCTTTTGCAAAAATCGTGCGGAGCCTGGCCGAGGCCAGGTTCTTGCTCCGTCGATTTTCGCAAAAGCAATGTGAATCAATACTTTGGGGAATTCACTTCACCAAAGCATTTCTTTGCGAGACCCGCAGGTCGAGAGCCTGTACTTTTTAGAAACTTGTTTCAAAAAAGTAATTTTTCAAAATTCTCGCCTTGAATACCGAATCTTGCCCGAGGCGGTGGCGGGAATGTCGTCGACGAATTGTGTCGTGATTTCAACGCCGGGCAGCAGCGCGGCCATGCTCTCCTCGAAAAGCTGAATGCGTTTGCTGGGCGCGTTTTCGCGCCGCTTGAGCATGAGCGTGGCGCGCTCGGGCGCGTGCTGGACAATCTGGAACTGCTCGATGGCGGCACCTTCCCGCTCCAGCTGCAAAAACAGGATGCCGAAACGATGTCCGTTGATATGGGAACCGTCGGGCAGAACGAACATGTCCACATGCCGGCCTTCCAGACTGGAAAACACCGGGAGCGTACGTCCGCAGGCGCAAGGCTCGTCCGAAAAGGAAGCTAGGTCACCCAAAAGATAGCGCAGTCGGGGTTGGACGAAATTGTGCAGATCGGTCACGGCCAGAAGCCCGGTTTCGCCCATGGGAAGCGGCTTGAAGGTGTCGGGGTCGAGCACCTCGAACAGCGCGTTTTCCACCGTGGCGTGCAGCGAACCCTCGGGGCAGGTGAAGGCCAGAATCCCGGCGTCCCGCGCGCCGTATTCGTTGGCGACCGGACAGCCAAACACCGAGGCCATGACCGTCCGCTGATCCTCGTAGAGCATTTCGGCCGTACACACAATCACCTTCGGCTTGTGCGTGAGCGGCAGTCCGGAACGGCGGATAAGCAGCGCCAGCTGATGAATGGCCGAGGGGTAGCCATAGAAAAACGCGGGTTTGAACCGGTTGATTTTACGTACCAGCTCGGGAATCTGCGCCGGCGTGAGATCAAAGGCCGGCACCACGATGCGGTTTTTCAGAAACCGCTCCTTGAGCCTGAACTTCCAGCGCCCCACTTGGCCGGTCTCCTTGGGATTGCCCCAGATCATCATACTGCGGCTGCCCGGCGTGAGTCCCCACCAGGAAAGTCCTCGCTGTCTCGCTGCCTCGTAATGCTCGACGGTGCGGCGATCCATGTAAAACACGACCGGCTGGCCGGTCGAGCCGCCGGAGGCGTTGCGGATTAACGCCGTCTTATCACTCGGCTGGGCAAGATAACGCTCCGCGTTCTGCTGAAACACTTCGCGCTCCAACGGAGGCACATGCCGCCAGAGCCGGTTGAGTTGGAACTCCTCAGTCTCGGGCTGCGCGTAAGCCGGAACGTGGGACAGGCAGTGGGCAAAGAGCTTGAACAGACGTTTGCGCTGCAGCTCGCCCAGATGCTCCGGAGGCGCCGACTGCGTTTTCATAAGGCCCTTGGCATAGATCCGGATGCGGTTGTGTTTCAAACGCTCCATCAAGGGGAAAACGAAATGGTCAATCCAACCCTGGGTTAAATCCAAAATTCCACCTCCTGCCGGGGGTAAGGCGGGACATTGAGGGGCGGATCGGAACCGCGCCGCCCGTCTGTCATACTTGACCGCCAACGCTTGCCATTGTATAATACAGTCCGGGTTTTGACAAGAGTTATTGTATTGTGCAACGACAGAGGGGAACGGAAAGGTGGGCGCTCATGATCCTGCATCTCATCAGCGGCGGCGACGTGGGCGGCGCCAAAACGCACATCATGACCCTGCTGGCGGAATTAAAGGAGACCCAGCCGCTGCGCCTGGTGGTGTTTCGCGAGGGCGCGTTCGCCGAGGAGGCCAAGGCGCTGGACATCCCCACCACGGTGTTTTCGGGCGGGTTGCGCGCCAATCTGGCCGAGCTTATACGGCTGGCGCGGGACACAGGCGCTACTCTGCTGCACAGCCACGGATCGCGGGGAAATATGATGGCCGCGCTGCTGGCGCGCAAAACCGGCTTGCCCTGCGTTACCACGGTGCACTCCGACTACCGTCACGACTACCGCGGCCGGCCGCTGGCCGCATTGACCTTTGGACTGATCAACCGCTGGGCGCTCCGGCGCATGACGGCGCTGATCGGCATCTCACAGACCATGACCGATCTTCTGACAGCGCGGCGATTCTCGCCGCGTAAGATTTTTACGTTGTACAACGGCCTCCCGTTCGACACCGAGCGCGGGGAGCGGCCCTTCGACCGCGCGGCCTACTGGCGCGAGCACGGCCTTACAGTGGAACCGGATGACGTGGTTGTGGGGCTGGCCGCCCGGCTGACGCCGGTCAAAAATGTTGGATTACTCCTTTCGGCCTTCGGCGACATCGCCGAGCGTTGCCCCCGGCTGAAAGTGGTCGTCGCCGGAGACGGCGAATTGAAAGACGAATTGACGGCGCAGGCGCGCGCTTTGCCCGGCGGGGAACGAATCCATTTCGCCGGTTGGATGGCCGATATGACCTCATTCTACCGCGCCATCGACATGAACCTGCTCACCTCCGACACTGAAAACTTTCCCTACGCGCTGATCGAGGGCGCGCGGGAGAGCAAGGCGACCGTGGCCACCCGTGTCGGCGGCATCCCGGCGCTCATCGACGATTATGTCAGCGGCTACCTGATTGATCCCGGCGACCGAACGACGCTGGGGCAGCGGCTTGCGTTGCTCTATGAGGACGCCGACCGCCGCGCCGAGATGGGCCGGCGGCTGTATACAAAGGCCGCCCGGCTGTTTTCGCTGGACGCCATGGTGCAAAATCAGCGAGACATTTACGAAACTCTGTTGCGCCGCGCCGTGCGCCCGAAGAAAAAGCGAAGCGGCGTGCTTGTCTGCGGGGCTTACGGGCGGGACAACACCGGCGACGACGCCATTTTGGAGGGTATTGTTCAAGAAATCCGGCAGGTCGACCCCGACGCCGACATCACCGTGTTGTCACGCAACCCCAAGCGTACCCGTAAGACGCATGGCGTCGAGGCGGTGCACCTGTTCCACCCGTTCGGTGTTCTGCGGGCAGCGCGCCGTGTCGAGCTGTTTTTGTCGGGCGGCGGAAATCTGATACAGAACGTGACATCCAACCGCTCCTTGTGGTATTATCTATGTGTTCTTACCGTGGCACACCGCATGGGCGCCCGCGTGCTGATGTACGGCTGTGGTGTCGGCCCGGTGCGCGGAAAGGCGGCGGCCCGGATGGTGCGCCGGACGCTTTCCCGTCATGTGGAGGCGGCCACCCTGCGGGAGGAGAGCTCCCGTGACGATATGGAACGGTTGGGCGTCCGCGGGCCGAAAATCATCGTGTCGGCCGACCCGGCGCTGACCCTGCCGCCCGCGCCCGACGATACGGTCGAGAGCCTGCTGCGTGTGGCCGGACTGGATCCGGACGGGCCATTCATCGCGTTTTCATTGCGCCGGTGGCCAGGTTTTGAGGAGAGCGTCCCGGACTGGATCGCGGCGGCCGACTACGCGAAGAAAAGATACGGGCTGACACCGGTGTTCATCCCCATCGAGCGCAGCGGCGACGGCATGGCCGCCGCACAGGTGACCGAAGGAATGGAGAGCGAAGCCACGCTGTTTCCGTATATCGGACGAGCCGGCGAGCTCATCGGCCTCTACGCCCGCATGAGGCTGGTCGTCTCAATGCGGCTGCACGCGCTCATCTTCGCGTCGGGCTGCGGTGCGCCGCTCATCGGCGTGGCGTACGACGAAAAAGTATCGGCCTTTATGCGGTACATGGGCAACCCGCACTGTATTCCATTTGAGCAGGTGTCCGCACAGGCGCTTATGGATTTGATCGACGCGGCCATGTCCGAGGAGCAGGATAGCGACGCGCGCAGGCAGGCGGTGGAGCGGCTGCGTACGGTCGAGCGCCGCAACGTCGAGATATTGGGAGAAATGCTGAGATGAATGACATTGTCTGTATGTCCACCTCCAACTGGCACCCCTTCCCCACGCGCAAGCAGCAGGTGATGGGGCGGGTCAAGGTCGGTCGGATTCTCTACTTTGACCCGCCCATATCCCGCGCCGCGCCCTTCAAGGATCCGCAAACGGCCGGGCGGCTGCGGCAGTGGAAGAGTGAGGGCGAGCCGGTCACCGACAGCGTTACGGTGTACGCCACGCCGCCGGTCTGGCCGATGTTCAATCGCTACCCGGAGATCAACCGGCACAATCAGAAGAAAATCAGCCGGTTTGTCAGAGAAATGATGACCATGCATGGCTTTGTCGATCCTGTTTTGTGGTGCTACAGCCCCACATCGGTCGATTTGGTCGACCATGTGCCGCACAGCGCGTTGGTCTATGACTGCGTCGACCGCCATTCGGCTTACGGAGGCATGATGAACCCCAAAGTGGTCGATGATATGGAAAAGCGGTTGGCCGAGAAGGCCAACGTCGTCTTTGCCACAGCGCAGGGGTTGTATGATACGCTGAAACAGTACAACGACAACACGTTTTTGGTTCCCAACGGCGCGAATTTTGAGCTGTTCAACCGGGCCGCGGGGGATGAACTGCCCTTCCCCGACGGGCTCTTCAACATTCAAAATCCCATTTTCGGCTTCGTCGGCATGCTGCAGCACTGTATCGACCTCGATCTGCTGCTGTATCTGGCCGACCAGCGCCCCGACTGGTCGTTTGTGCTGATCGGCAAGGCGCACCCCGGCGTGGATACGGCGCCGCTGCTGGCGCGAAAAAACATTCACATTCTGGGCATTGTCCCGCACAAGGAGCTGCCAGCCTATCTGGCGCGGTTCAACGTCTGTTTGAACATGTTCCGCACCGGCGACTTGGCGCGGGACGTGAGTCCGCTGAAGTTCTACGAATATCTGGCCACTGGCAAGCCGATTGTCACGACGGCGCAGCCCGAGCAGGTGCGCGCCTATGCCGACGCGGTCTACATCGCCGAAAACCATCAGGAGTTTTTGGAGAAAGCGTCGCGGGCGCTGACCGAAAAGAGCGCGTGGATGAAGAACCAGCGCATTTCTTACGGCAAAGCCGCGTCGTGGGACGTCCGCGTCGAGGAAATGACCAAGATTCTGAAGGACAAAGGCGTGTTCGAATAGGGCGCAGGTTCATCCCGATTCGGACGGAAACCGTCGAACCCTTATTTGCACCTGAAAAGAGGAAATCTCCATGAAAAAAGTCATTGTCGTGATGGGCTCTAAAAGCGATTGGCCCGTCGTGGAACGCGCCGTAAAGACACTGAACGATTTCGGCGTATCGGTCGAGACCCGTGTGCTCTCGGCGCATCGCACTCCGGCCGCCGCCGCCGAGCTGTCACAGACGGCGCGGGAGAAGGGCGCGGGCGTCATCATCGCGTGCGCCGGCAAGGCCGCGCATCTGGCCGGCGCCATGGCCGCGCACACCACGCTGCCGGTGATTGGTTTGCCCATCAAAGCAAGCACCCTGGACGGCCTGGACGCGCTGCTGTCCACCGTGCAGATGCCCGCGGGCGTGCCGGTGGCCACCGTCGCCATCGACGGCGCGGAAAACGCCGGACTGCTGGCCGTACAGATGCTGGCCATCGAGGATGCGGCGTTGGCCGATAAACTGGCAGACTACAAGCGCAGGATGGAAGAGAAGATTCTTGCCGACGACGCGGCGATGTGACTTTCTTCCCAAAGAAGAGTGTTTCGCCTGCCTGCGGACGGCCGAGTTCCTTTTTGATCGGACAAAAAGGAACCAAAACCCCGCCAAAGGAAAACCCTTTCGATCGGGTTTTCCTCTGGACTCCTTTCCTGCACCGACCAAAGGGCTGTGGCCCTTTGGATTCCCAATGGAGATGGGACAAGGGGAATGACGGACTTATCTACCATGGTACGGTGCATTACTACCCCGCAGGCCGTCAAGGATTAGGGAGTACGACGAACGAATGCAGTCCGCCCCAAGCCAACCTTTGACCTTTCCGATCCGGGGACTGTGCATCCACCGGCCAAGCCCGGATAGAAGCGTTTGCGCTATGCTTGCCTGAGCAAAAAGCCAGCCTCGTACCCCATGTGATTCTTTGGTACCTTTCTCATCAAGGAGAAAGGTACGTCCTCCGTTCCCCCGCAGGGAGCGATACCGAAACAACACACTATCTCACATTCATATACAAAGGGGACGTACACCATGACAAAACGGGAACAGCTCTATGAAGGCAAAGCCAAAAAGGTCTACAAAACCGACGACCCCGAAATTCTGATTGTCGACTACAAAGACGACGCCACAGCCTTCAACGGCCTGAAAAAGGGCACCATCGTCGGCAAGGGCGTCATCAACAACCGTGTGACCAACCATCTCTGCAAGCTGCTGGAATCCAAAGGCATCCCCACCCATTTTGTCGAGCAGCTCAGCGACCGCGAAACGGCGGTTCGCCGCGTGGACATCATCAAGCTGGAGGTCATCGTGCGCAACATCGCCGCCGGTTCGCTGTCCAAACGCCTCGGCATCCCGGAGGGCACCAAGCTGCCGGTCACCGTGCTGGAGTACAGCTATAAGGACGACGAGCTGGGCGACCCGCTCATCAATGACTGGCACGCGCTGGCGCTTGAAGTGGCCACGCGTGAGGAAATGGACAAGATCAACGTCATGGCCTTTAAGGTCAATGAAATCCTGTCCGATTATTTGAAGGATCTGGGCATCGAACTCATCGACTTCAAGCTGGAGTTTGGCCGCACCTCGAACGGCGAGGTCATCCTGGCCGATGAAATCTCCCCCGACACCTGTCGTTTCTGGGACGTCAAGACCGGCGAGAAGCTGGACAAGGACCGTTTCCGCCGCGATCTGGGCGGGGTAGAGGACGCTTACAAGGAGATCCTGAGACGCCTGCTGGGCGAGTAAGACCGACGCAAAGCGCAAACCAACAACACTGAAATGATAGGGAGGCGGGCACATGTCCGAGGCGTATCGCCGGGCCGGCGTCGATGTGGAAGCCGGCTATGAGGCCGTCAAGCGAATCCGAAAGCATGTCGAGTCGACCAGAATCCCCGGCGTATTGGGGGATTTGGGCGGCTTTGGCGGCCAGTTTGAACCCGATTTGACCGGCGTGAAGCGGCCGGTGCTCGTCTCGGGCACCGACGGCGTGGGCACCAAGCTCAAGCTCGCTTTCCTGCTGGACAAGCACGACACCATCGGCATCGACTGTGTCGCCATGTGCGCCAACGACGTGGCCTGCGCCGGCGCCAAACCGCTGTTTTTCCTGGACTATATCGCCTGCGGCCGCAACAAGCCCGAGCGCATCGAGTCCATCGTCAAGGGGCTGGCCGAGGGCTGCTCCCAGGCGGGCTGCGCCATTGTGGGCGGCGAAACGGCCGAAATGCCCGGCTTTTACCCCGAGGATGAATACGACTTGGCCGGGTTCTGTGTCGGGTTGGTCGACCACGACAAGCGCATCGACGGACAGGCCTGCGCGCCCGGCGATGTGCTGCTGGGGCTTCCGTCCTCAGGCGCGCACTCCAACGGCTTTTCGTTGATCCGGCGGATCGTTTCGCAGGAGGGCATGACCTCCCATTTCGACGATCTGGGCTCCACACTGGGTGAGGCGCTGCTGACGCCGACGCGCATTTATGTGAGTCAGATTTTGAAGCTGGCCGACGCCGGGCTGCTGCATGGCGTGGCGCATATCACCGGCGGCGGATTTTATGAAAACATCCCGCGCATGTTCCCGAAGGGCCTCACCGCGGTCGTCGACCGGCAGGCGCTCAAGCCGCCGACGCTGTTCGAACTGCTGCAAAGGGCGGGGCACCTGAGCTTTGAGGACATGTACGGCACCTTCAATATGGGCGTCGGCCTGGTGCTCTGCGTCGACAAGACACGGACCCAGGAGGCGCTGACGCTGCTGGAGGGACTGGGTGAGAACGTAGTGACGCTCGGCGAGCTCCGGCGGGGAGATGAGGGGATTTCGTTTGAGTGATGAGGGAAACGGCGCGCGCTCGGTGATGCCGAAAGACGCCGGTGTTCGCAAACGAGGGGCAAAGGCCGAACGCATCGCCGTGTTGGTATCGGGCGGCGGCACCAACTTGCAGGCGCTGATTGACGCGCAGCAGGACGGACGGCTGGGCCCGGGGCGGCTCACGCTGGTGCTGTCCTCCTCGGACAAAGCCTATGCGCTGGAACGGGCTCAAAAGGCCGGGATTTCCAGCCGTGTGCTGCGGCCGGCGGATTTTCCGGATCGTGTGGCCTATACCGACGCTCTGGTCGCGGCGCTTCAGGAGACCGGCTGCGATTTGATTGTGCTGGCCGGATTCATGTATGTGTTGAGTCCGGCGTTCTGCGAGGCTTTCCGCAATCGGGTCATCAACGTCCATCCCTCGCTTATTCCCGCGTTTTGTGGCATGGGCTATTACGGGCTGGGCGTGCATAAAGCCGCACTGGAACGCGGCGTGAAGCTAACCGGCGCCACGGTGCATTTTGTCAACGAGCAGGCCGACGGCGGCCCCATCATTCTGCAAAAAGCGGTCAAGGTGCGGCCGGGCGACACGCCCGAACTGTTGCAGCGGCGTGTGATGCGGGAGGCCGAGTGGGACATCCTGCCGCGGGCGGTGCGTCTGTTCTGCCAGGGCAAGCTGTCTGTGGAGAAACATTGGGTGCGGATCACCGGACAGTAACGAGAGATACGCGATGATTTCTTTTTGGGGGAGTACAAGAGGGGCCTGCCCCCTTGCCCGAAAAAACGGAGTTTTTCGACAACATAAAGCCACCCTGACCGGGTGGCGTGTCTTGTTTTTCGCCGTTTCCCGTGATATGATGATTTGTACGATCCTTTTGAATATAAGATAGGGGATGGGTTAGATGAAAAAGCGTGCGCTGTTCAGCGTTTCCGACAAAACCGGCGTGGTCGAGATGGCCAAACTGGTGGAGAGCCTCGGATACGAAATCGTTTCAACCGGCGGCACCAAGTCAGCGCTTGTCAAGGGCGGTGTGTCGGTGGTCGGCATCAGCGACATCACCGGTTTCCCCGAATGTCTGGACGGACGTCTGAAGACGCTTCATCCGATGGTGCATGGCGGCATCCTGGCCATGCGCGACAACCCCGACCATATGGCGCAGATGGAGTTGCTCGGCATCGAGCCCATCGACATTCTGGTCATCAACCTCTATCCCTTCAAACAGACCATCCTGAAGGAGGGCGTGGAGCTGGCCGAAGCCATTGAGAACATCGACATCGGCGGCCCCACCATGATCCGGAGCGCCGCGAAAAACTGGCAGGATGTGGTGGTCGTGGTCGACCCCGCCGACTACGAGTGGGTCGGACAGGCGCTGCAAAACGGCGGCTTGTCCCGCGAGGATAAATTCCGCCTGGCCGCCAAGGTGTTTGAACTCACCGCGCACTACGACGCGCTCATTGCCGAGTACCTGCGCCATGAGTTGCGCACCGAGTACCCCGAAACGCTGACGCTCACCTATGAAAAGGTGCAGTCGCTGCGCTACGGTGAAAACCCGCATCAAAACGCGGCGTTTTACCGCGAGGTGGGCTGCTACGATGGCACGCTGCCGGCCGCTGAAATGCTGCACGGCAAGGAGCTGTCCTACAACAACATTCAGGACGCCAACGCGGCGCTGGAGATTATCCGCGAGGTCGAAGCGCCCTGCGTAGTGGCGGTCAAACACACCAACCCCTGCGGCGTCGGCCGGGGCAAGCATATCTCCGAGGCGTGGGACAATGCCTATGAGGCCGATCCGGTGTCCATCTTTGGGGGCGTTATTGCCATGAATCGTGAGTGCGACGCGGAAACGGCCGCCAAAATCAACAAACTGTTCATTGAGATCGTGCTGGCGCCGGGCTATACCGACGAGGCCATCGAGATTTTAACGCAGAAGAAGAACATACGCATCCTCGCGCTGGAGAAGATGGGTCACCCCGACATCCCGTTTGATTACGACCTCAAGCGTGTTTCGGGCGGTCTGCTGGTGCAGCAGCGCGACGGCACACTGTACGGCGACGATGGGCCGCGCGTGGTCACAAAGCGCGCGCCCACGGACGAGGAATCCGAGGCGCTGGACTTTGCCTGGAAGATCGTCAAGCACGTAAAATCCAACGCCATTGTGCTGGTCAAGAACGGTCGGACTGTCGGCGTGGGCATGGGACAGACCAGCCGCGTCGGTGCGCTGGAGTTGGCCATCAAGCAGGCCGGCGAGGAAGCAAAGGGCGCCGTGATGGGCTCGGACGCCTACTTCCCCTTCCCCGACTGTGTCGAATTGGCCGCCAAAGTCGGCATTACGGCCATCTGGCAGCCGGGCGGCTCCAAAAATGACCAGATGTCCATCGACGCCTGCGACAAGCTGGGCCTGGCCATGTGCTTCACCGAGACGAGGCACTTTAAGCATTGAAGAGCCTCGTCGACGCGCAGGAGAAATAAGGCCGCGCCGCGCCCGGAAAACAGGCCGGGGTGTCTCACGGAAGACCCGGCGGCATTTCCGGAAGGCGTAAGACTTATTTTGCCGGCCGCGCGACGCGTACGAGGCTTGACATTAAAGAGCCTCGTCGACGCGCCGCATATTTCACGCTCCGTAAGGGCGGGGTTCCATCCCTGCCAGCCATCACAGCATAGGGAGTACGACTCTGAAATGCGTTGCGTCGAATGAAACCCTTTGATCGCACCGGTTCGGGGACTGTGCATCAAACGGCAAAGCCCGGATGAAAACGTTTACAGCGCGGCTGTCTGCACAGAAAGCCACCCCGCGTCCTTATGATTCTTTGGTTCCTTTCTCATCTTAGGAGAAAGGAACATCTCCCGTCCCCCGCTGGGACGACCGACCGTTGCGAGACTTGACAACAAAGAAACCAAACCGGAGGAATTCCCTTGAAAATACTCATAGTGGGCGGCGGCGGCCGGGAACACGCCATCGCGTGGAAGCTTGCGCAGCGCCCCGATACCCAACTCATATGCGCGCCCGGCAACGCCGGGATCGCCGACCTGTGCGAATGCGTGCCGGTGAGCGCCACCGACATCGACGGCATGGTGGCGCTGGCCGCGGAGCGACAGGTGGATCTGGTCGTGGTCGCGCCCGATGATCCGCTGGCGGCGGGCATGGTGGATGCGCTGGAAGCCAAGGGCATTCCCGCCTTCGGCCCGACCGCGGCGGCGGCCTGCCTTGAAAGCTCAAAGATTTTCTCCAAGAACCTGATGCAAAAATACAACATTCCCACCGCCCGCTGGGCGTCGTTTGACAGCGCGGATGAGGCGCTGGCATACATCCGAAGTCAGGGCGCGCCCATTGTGGTCAAGGCCGACGGTCTGGCGCTGGGCAAGGGGGTCGTGGTCGCCGAAACGGTGGAGCAAGCCGAAAATGCCGTCCGCGAGATGATGGAGGATAAAAAGTTTGCCGGAGCCGGCGCGCGCGTGGTCATCGAGGAAAAGCTTACGGGCCCGGAGGTGACCGTACTGGCGTTTGCCGACGGTCAAACCGTGCGGGTCATGCCGCCCTCCCGCGACCACAAACCGATCTTCGACGGCAACCTCGGACCCAACACCGGCGGTATGGGCGCCATCTCGCCCGCGCCGGGCTACACCGAGGAGCTGGCGGCGCGGTGCGCAGCGGAGATTTTTGAACCGACCATACGCGCCATGGCGGCCGAGGGCCGTCCCTTCAAGGGCGTGCTGTACTTCGGCCTGATGTTGACGCCAAACGGCCCGCGTGTCATTGAGTACAACGCCCGCTTCGGCGATCCCGAGACACAGGCCGTGCTGATGTTGCTGGACAGTGATCTGGCCGAGATCTTTCTGGCCTGCCGCAACGGGACGCTCGATCAAGTTGAGCTGCGCTGGAAGGAAGAGGCGGCCTGTTGCGTGGTGCTGGCCAGTGCCGGTTATCCCGGAACTCTTGTTCAAAAGGGCTGCGTCATTGAAGGGCTGCCGCAGTCGCAGAAGCCCGGGCATATGGTGTTCCACGCCGGAACGGCGCGCGACGAGACCGGCCGGGTCGTCACAAGCGGCGGCCGGGTACTGGGCGTCACCGCGCTGGCGCCGACACTGCGCGAGGCCATCGACGCCGCCTATGCGGACGGACAGTCCATCCGTTTCGACGGTATGCAATACAGGAAAGACATCGGGAGAATCTAAGGCAACAAACATACAAACTTCGTATCGATCGACAGGAGGCATCTGGGTATGCGTCTGCTCACGCGTTCGGATTTTGACGGGTTGGTCTGCGGTGCTTTGCTCAAGCATTTGGGCATTGTGGATTCATGGACATTTGTCCATCCCAAGGATGTACAGGATGGCCTCGTTGAGGTCACCAAAAACGATGTGCTGGCCAATGTGCCCTTCGCGGAGGGCTGCGGCATGTGGTTCGACCACCATTCGTCCGAGCTGGCTCGCATGGGTCGGGACAACAGGACGCTGGGCGAATGCCGGCTGGCGCCCTCGACCGCCCGGGTCATCTACGACTACTACGACGGAGATAATCGCTTGTCCCACTTTTCCGAACTGGTCATTGACTGTGACAAGGTCGATTCGGGACAGCTTACGCTGGAAGAAATCAGGGACCCAAGCGGCGGCGTCCTGTTGGGCTTTGTTATGGATCCGCGCACCGGTTTGGGACGTTTTCGTGACTTTCGCGTTTCCAACCTCGAGCTGATGGAAACGCTGATCGACAAATGCGCTGAGCTGACAGTCAAGGAGATTCTGGAGCTGCCCGATGTGGCCGAACGGGTGCAGCTCTATCATGAGCAATCCGAGCTGTATATCAACATGATCATGGCGGCCACCACGCTGTATGGCAATGTCATCGTCACCGATTTGCGTGGTATCAGCCCCATATATGCCGGCAATCGGTTCCTGCTGTATGCCATCTTCCCGAACCAGAATGTTTCGGTCTGGGTGGTCGACGGCAAAAACAAGAAGAATGTGTCGCTGGCCATCGGGAAGAGTGTGTTCAACCGCACCTGCAAGACCGACATCGGAGCGTTGTGCTTCTCGTATGGCGGCGGCGGACACCGGCAGGTGGGCACTTGCCAGTTGCCCTACGAACAGGCCGATGCGGCACTGGAAAACATTGTTGAAGTGCTCAGAGTCGAAAACTACGCGGGCTGAAGAATAGACAACAGATAACAGATCGGGAGGCGAGGAACAACAGGTGTTCTGCGCACCCGTCGTAGGGGCGGCCCGATGTGGCCGCCCTCGTTTCATCTTTGAAGCCTGTTGAAACCCGCACAAGCCGTCGACGAGAGCGAGCGTCCTCCACCGTCCTCGTTGAGGCGAAATCCAAACCAAAAACCGAGGACGTATGGCCATAGCGCCGTACCCCTCGTTTTATACCGTTTCCCGACAATTCATAGAAATTTAATCTTTACCTTTTCCAATGTGGTATAGTTGTGATACAATATACAAGTTCATTTGAAACTGCAGGAAATACGGAACATTCCGACCGGTTTTGGACGGGAATCAATTCCAAGCGCGCCGACAGGGTTTGCGCGCGTGAACGAAGGGTTTGACAAGCATGGACGTCATCGCCGATATTTTTCAAAATATGTGGAGATACGCCAGCGCCATCCTAATCACGGATATCCTGGATATCCTGATTTTGACGGTGTTAATCTACAAGGCCATTCAGCTGCTGCGGCGCACAAACGCTTTCTTGGTGGTGCGCGGCCTGATTATTTTGCTCGTGGTGCTCTGGACATCGGAAATCCTTAAGCTGAATGTATTGTATTACTTATTGTCCAATACGCTTCAAATTGGACTGGTGGCGCTTTTGGTGGTGTTCCAGCCTGAGTTGAGACGCATGTTGGAACGTATGGGACAGAGCCGTTTCCCACAAATATTCAGCCGAGACCCCAAAACGCAGATGCAGCGCGTCATTCTGCAGACCGTGCAGGCGTGCAGCTCGCTGTCATGGCAGCGTGAGGGCGCTCTCATTGTGTTCCAGCGCAAATCCCTGCTCGATGAAATTTGTCATACCGGCACCATGATCGGCGGAGAGGTCACGGCCGAGCTGTTGAAAAACATCTTCTATCCCAAAGCGCCGCTGCACGATGGCGCCGTCATCATTCAGGACGTCCGTGTCGCCGCCGCCGGCTGTATGCTCCCGCTGACCAAAAGCAACAACCTGAACAAAGAGTTCGGGATGCGCCACAAAGCGGGCATCGGCATGTCCGAAAACTCCGACGCCATCGTCATCATCGTATCCGAGGAGTCGGGATCCATCTCGGTGGCCGAAGGCGGCATGATCAAGCGGCATCTGGCCCCCGAAACGCTGGAGGCTCTGCTGACCAAAGAACTCATTCCGCCCGAGGAGGAGAAAAAAGGCGTGTCCCGCTTCTTCACGCGCCGCGCAAAGGATGGTAAGCAAGATGAAGTGGATTAAGAAGCATAACATCGCCTATTGGGCGCTTTCGTTGCTGCTGGCCGCCATTGTCTGGTTGTATGTGATGGTGCAGCTTGACCCGGAAACCACAAAGCTCTTCACCATTCACCCGCAGTTCGTCGGCGCCGAGACGCTGCTGGCCGAGCGGGATTTGGCCGTGGTGTCCGGCCTGGACACCGAGATTACCATTCGGGTGCGCGGTCAGCGCACCGGTTTGGCGCAGTGCAATGAGAATACGATTGAAGCGGTGGCGGATTTGTCCAACATCACCGCGGCGGGCAACGTCACGGTGAACTGTGTGGTCAAGCTGCCGGTTGAGGGATTGATCATTGTCAGTCCGGCCAGTTTGCAGATCAATCTGGTGACCGACCGCATTGAGACCAGAACCTACGACGTCCACGCCGAATTTGTGGGCACGGTGGCCGAGGGCTTTGATTTGGAAGAGATTCTCTGCGACCCGTCCACTGTTGAAGTTACGGGCACGGCGTCACAGCTCAACAAGCTGGCGTATTTGCTGGTGGAGCCGGAAAAAGAAAACTTGGACAAGAGCCTTGACATGCCGATGCAGTTTAAGCTGATTGATATGGAGGGGCAGGAGCTGCCGACCGAAGGGCTGACCTTCAATCCCGGACAGGTGACGGTCGCTCTGAAAGTATCCAGGTACAAGGATGTTAGCCTGGAGGTGGATCTGAAGGAGGGCGGCGGCGCGCTGAAAAGCAACGCGCAGGTAGCCGTCAGTCCGGCCACCATCCGGCTGCGGGGCGATCCGGCGGTGCTGGAGTCGGTCAACAAAATTGTGTTGGGCACCATCGACCTGTCGCAGCTCACCGATACGGCCGAACAGACATTTACCATCCTCATTCCGAACGATACCACCAACGAAAGCGGAGAGACCAAGGCCACGGTGACCATAAGCCTCACCGGTCTGTCCAGCCGCCAGTTCCCGGTGAGCAAAGGAAATATCTATGTCGAACCCGGCGACCTGCCCGACGGCATGGTGGCCACCCCGGTATCGGACACGGTGAACGTACTGGTGCGCGGCCGGGCTGAGGTACTGGCGCTGTTGAACGAGACAAATATTCAAATTGTGGTCCGGCCGACCGGTCAGATGCTGACACAGGGACGCCATTCAGTGGCGGCCGAGGTCCTGATCGAAGGCTATGCCGACGTCGGCGCGGTGGGCGACCTGCACGTCATCATTGACGTAGCCCCGCCTGCGGAGTAGACCTGGTCGAGCCGGAGTTTTGGAGTGCCTCCATCTCCCACGGGGACGAATCCCCCTCCCCCATGGGGGAATACATGATCTAGTCGAAAGAAGCCGTGAAATGACACAATCAGGCATCGTCAAAAAGATACTATCGGCGCGCCGTGCGCTTGTGGAAGTGGCGCGTCCCACCGCGTGCGGGCAGACCTGCGCCGCGTGTGGGATGTGCGTGTCGGCGGGCCAATCGCTGACGACCGAGGCCGACAATCCGATGAGCGCATCGGTGGGCGACCGGGTGACCATCTCGTCCGAAACCGGGCGGATTCTGGGCTTGGCCGCGTTGGTCTATTTGCTGCCCATCGTTTCCCTGTTGTTGGGGGCGTTGCTGCCGCCGGCCGGTACCGTTGGGCCGGTTGTGGGGGCGCTGGGCGGCTTGACGGTTGGCCTGTTGGTTGTGTGGACCGTTTCGCGTCTCATGCGCCGTCAGGTGCGGGTGGTCATTACGTCCATTGAGACCGGGAAACAACGCGGGTAATCACAAGATTCCCGGGAAGGGGCTGGTCTCTCTGTTTGGATACATGCGTCCGCTGCGCTGCGAATTGAAAGTCCGCGATTTCGAGGCCTTCAAGGCGCACTATTGCGCGTTGTGCCATACCCTTGCGAAACGGTATGGCTTTCGTACCCGCTTCCTGCTGCAGTATGATTTGCTGTTCTTCGCGTTTACACAGTCGTTGTCGACACCGCCCCCCGGATTTACCGGTCGGCGGTGTCCGTTGCATCCGTTCAAGCGCCGGTGCCAGGCCTGCTCTGATCCGAGTTTGGATGCGGCGGCCGACCTCACCGTCCTGCTCTGCGATGTCAAAGTCAAAGACACGCTGGCCGACGAGAAGGGGCTGAAACGCCTGTCGGCGCGTCTGCTCGGGGCGCTCATGCGTCGTCCGGTCAAAAAGGCGCGCGCCGCGCGCGCCCAATGGGCCCGGGCGACGGACGAGATGCGCGAGACGCTGGCACGCGTTGAACGGAAGCGATTGCCTTCACTGGACGCACCCGCCCATGTCTTCGCCTCGTTTATGTCCGGGCTGAGTGCGGCCGCGCCCGATGAACCATTGTCCCGACTGTACTATCACGCCGGCCGCTGGATTTACCTCATCGACGCGGTGGACGATTTGGAGGCCGATCTCCGGAAACACCGTTTCAATCCGGTGGCGCTGCGGTTCGGACTCGAGCGGCCGCCGCGCGTCGGGGGTGCCGAACCGTTTCTCACACAGGTCATGACCGAAGAACAGCGCTCCCTGCTGGCGCTGACGCTGGCCGCCAGCCGGAGAGAGATGGAAGAGGCGTCGTCACAACTGCCCGAACACCCGGCCATGGCCCTCGTCGGCAACACGGTGTACTGCGGCCTGCCCGCGGTCGAGCGTCTGGTGTGGCAGGGGCAATGGCGGAAGAAGCAGAGCAAAAACCTCCCCGAACCGCGCCGGGAAGTCCCGGGCGCATCAAAGGAGAAACAGATATGAAGGATCCTTATGTCATTTTGGGCGTGTCACGCGACGCATCAGACGATGAAATCAAACGGGCCTACCGCGAGCTGGCCCGAAAATACCATCCCGACAACTATACGGGCAACGCGCTCGAAGATCTGGCTCAGGAGAAAATGCAGGAGATCAACGAGGCCTACGACGCCATCCAGGAGGAGCGCCGCGGCGGCGGGTCTTCTTTTGCCCGCGTGCGGTCGGCCATCGAGGCGGGGGACGTTGACGCGGCCGAGCGGTTGCTGTACGACATGGACGACCGCAACGCCGAATGGAACTTCCTGATGGGGTCGGTGTGTTACCGCAAGGGGTGGTTTGACGAGGCCCTGCGGTATATGCAGACCGCCTGTTCGATGGAGCCAGGCAACCGCGAATATGCCGCGGCCTACAACCAGATGCGCATGAACGGACAGTGGCGCGGCGGGCCCTTCGGCGGCGGGACGCAAAGCGGGAATCCTTACGGCAACCCATACGGGCGCGGCGGCAATGGCGGAGGCTACGGCAATGGCGGCAACGGCGGGATGAGCTGTTGTGACTGCTGTACCACCATGATGTGCGCCAACTGCCTCAGTGAATGTATGTGCGGACACGGATGCTGCTAGGGAAAGGCTGAAAGAGTCGACACGGTAGCACGGCGCGAAAAGGTCGATGTGACGTTGTGGCGTATTGGTTCAGCGCTTGCCCAGATAAAGGGAGACCATTTGACCAAACGTCTGCAAAATGATACAATACAAAAATCGCTTTGAGAATTGGGGACGACTTCATGATAGCCAGCATGACCGGTTATGGCCGGGCGCAAAAAAAGACCGACACGCGCGGAATCACGGTGGAAATCCGCTCGGTCAATCATCGCTTTCTCGACTGCTCGGTACGCGCGCCGCGCCTGTTCCTGTATCTGGAGGACGCGACCCGTCAGCGCCTGCAAAAAAGACTGGCGCGCGGCAAGGTCGACGTATTCATCAGCATCGACATGGGGCAGGACGCCGGCGTCACGGTCACGGTCAACCGCCCGGTGCTGGAGCAGTACATGGCCGCCTTCGCCGACCTGTCCGAGACATATGGTCTGAAGAACGACGCCGCCGTGATGGGGCTGGCGCGATTGCCCGATGTGCTGACCCAGAGTAAAGAAGAAATTGAGGTCGACGCGTTCACCGCCGAAGTGATGGCCGTCGTCGACGAGGCGCTGGACGGCTTTTGCGCCATGCGCCAGGTTGAGGGCGCGCGTCTGGCGGCCGATATTCGAAACCGGCTGAGCACCATCCGCACCCTGCTGGCCGAGGTGGAGGAAAAATCTCCGCAGACGCTTGAGGCCTATCGGACGCGGCTGGAAGCCCGTATGAAGGAAGTGCTGTCCGGCGTGGGCGTCGAGGAATCCCGCCTGTTGGCCGAGGCGGCGCTCTTTGCCGACCGCATCGACGTGTCGGAGGAGACGGTGCGTCTGCACAGCCATTTGGATGCGCTGGAAGCCATGCTGAACGACGGCGGCGCCAACGGCCGCAAGCTTGACTTCCTCATCCAGGAGCTCAACCGGGAAGCCAACACCATCGGCTCCAAAGCGCAGGACAGCGCCATCGCGCATGTCGTCGTCTCGCTGAAAACCGAGATTGAGAAGATAAGAGAACAGGTTCAGAATTTGGAGTAGAGAAAAACCAAAACACCACCCCGGGGAGGTTCCTATGAAACTCGTCAACATTGGCTTCGGCAATATGGTATCGGCCACACGGCTCATCGCGGTCATCAGTCCCGAATCGGCGCCGGTCAAGCGCCTGGTTCAGGAATCGCGCGAGCAGGGCTTGCTGATCGACGCGACATACGGCCGCCGAACGCGCGCCGTGCTGATCGCCGACAGCGGCCATGTGATCCTGTCGGCGCTCCAACCCGAAACGGTGGCGCACCGTCTTGATGTCCGGGAGCCGGATGAATCCGCTGAGGAGGAGATGCCCCTTGAGCAGTCATGACCATCCGGGCGTGCCGCTGTCCGGCGTCGCCGACGAGGGCTTCCTGCTGGTCATATCCGGACCCAGCGGCGTCGGGAAATCCACCGTGATACGCGCGCTGATGAGTAGCGGGGCCGAGGATCGCATCCCGCTGCGCTTTTCGGTATCGGCCACCACACGCAAGCCGCGTCACAACGAGCGTGATGGCGTGGATTATCACTTCTTGACCTCTGAGGCCTTTGAGCAGATGAAGGAAGCGAACGGGCTGCTGGAATGCGCCGAGTTTGCCGGCGGCTGCTACGGAACGCCCCGGGCGCCGATTGAGGCCTGGCTCAAGCAGGGCGCTTGTGTGCTGATGGACGTGGAGGTGCAGGGCGCGAAGAACATCAAGGCGCTTATGCCCGATGCCGTGATGATATTTTTAATCCCACCCACCTGGGACGACCTGGAAAACAGACTCCGCCTGCGCCGCACCGAATCGGAGGAGGTTATCCTCAGACGGTTGGCCATCGCGCGTGAGCAGTACGGCAGCATGAAGGAATACGATTATCTGGTTCTCAATTCGGAGGTGCACGAGGCGGCGCGCCAAATCGAAGCCGTCATCACCGCCGAGATTTGCCGCCGGAGAATCAAACGTCTGTCCGGAACAACATAAACGGGCCGAGGGACTAAATTTCGCCGACATTTTGACTGACCCACGGCACGGATACAAAATCAAGCTCCTACAGGAGGGAACACATATGCTCGAACCGTCGCTGAATGAACTGATGAAAAACATCGATACCCGTTACCTGCTGGTCAACGTCGCGGCCGACCGGGCCCGGCAGATTGCCGAGGACAGCGAGCAAAACGGACTGGCGCTGAATGAAAAAGCGGTGAAACTGGCCATCGAGGAAATCGCGGCCGGAAGGCTTTCGGCTACCGTCAAAGCCGAATGGGATCCGCATCAGGGATGAACGCCGGATGCGACCGCGCTGTCCCTCTGTTTGCCAAAGTGGCCGTGTCCGATCTGCCCTTTGCGGCCGACCGGCCCTACGATTACGTCATACCGGAAGCGTTGAGAGATCGGATCCGGCCGGGCGTGCGCGTATGGGTGCCGTTCGCGCACGGCAACCGCAAGACCGAGGGTTTTGTGCTTAAAGTGTCGGAGAGCTCGGAGTACGAGAAGGTCAAACCCATCTCGGCGCTGATCGACGAGCAGCCGCTGTTGGGAGAGTCAGCGGTGGCTTTGGCGCTGTGGATGCGCAGCCGCTATTTTTGGACCTGCTTTGAGGCGCTTCGCGTGATGCTGCCTACCGGATTTTGGATGGCGCGCACCGAAATGGTGGCGCTGTTGCCCGGACAGGATCATGAGGAGGCGCTGTTGTTGTTGGCGCGCGCACCGTCCGCCCTCAAGCTTTACCAGCAGCTTTGGGAAAACGGCGGCGCGCAGGCCAAAGTCACGCTTCGCGAACAGCTTGGGGAGAGTTCATTGGACGCGGCGCTCAAAACGCTGACCCAGCATGGACTGGTGACAAAAGAGACGCTGGTGCGGCGGCAGGCCAAAGACAAGACGCTCAAGCAGGCCGCCCTGCTCATTTCGGCCGATGAGGCGCTCATGCTGGCCGAGGAGAAGCGACCCCGCGCGCCGCAGCAGGCCGCCCTGCTCACCATGTTGGCGCAGCTCGGCGCGGTAGCGGAGCGTGAGCTCTGCTATTTCACGGGTGCCAAAGCGGCCAGTATTTTGGCGCTGGAAAAGGCGGGGGTTCTGGAACGGTTTGAAATCGAGGCGCCGCTGTCTCCCCGCGTGACCGAAACGCCCAGCCTTTCTTTTTCGCTTTCCGAATCTCAGGCGCAGGTCGTGGAGTCACTGTTGACTGTGGAGAGAACGCAACGCCCGGCCGTCGCGCTGATTACCGGAGTGACCGGCAGCGGT
>JAVBPF010000040.1:0-30410 GCA_031549735.1 Oscillospiraceae bacterium | reverse complement strand
AATGAAGTCCTTGTAAGATGCCGACGGCGCTTTGGAGTCAAGCTGGAACGGGTTCTTGCCCTCATCCTTCAGGCGGGGATCAAAGCGGAACATATGCCAGTAACCGGACTCGACGGCGGCTTTGGTCTCGCCCATCGCGTTGGTCAGGCCGCCCTTCATGCCGTGGTTGATGCAGGGGGCGTAGGCGATGACGATGGACGGGCCCTTGTAGGCCTCGGCCTCGGCGATGGCCTTGATGGTCTGGTTGTAGTTGGCACCCATGGCGATCTGAGCGACATAGACATAGCCGTAGCTCATGGCGATAGCGGCCAGGTCTTTCTTGGCCTGGGTCTTGCCGGCGGCGGCGAACTGCGCCACCTGACCGATCTGAGACGACTTGGAGGCTTGTCCGCCGGTGTTGGAGTAAACCTCAGTATCGAAAACGAGAATGTTGACGTCCTCGCCCGAGGCGATGACGTGGTCGAGACCGCCGAAGCCGATGTCATAGGCCCAGCCGTCGCCTCCCAGAATCCAGATGGATTTTTTCTCAAAGACGTCGGTCATGGTGAGAAGCTGGCGGGCGAGGGTGCAGGCTTCGCAGTCGCAGGTCTGCCCGGCCCATTCGGTGCCGGTGAAGTCGAGACTGTCGTTGAGAGCGGCGACCAGAGCCGCGGAGGCGGCCTTGCTGGCGTTGCCGTCGTCAAAGACGTTCAGCCAGGCGTCAATGGCGGCCTTGAGGTCGGACCAGGCGTACTCGGAGGCGGACAGCTTGCGGGCGATGTCGGCTGCGCGCATACGGCGCTGGTTCACACCCAGCGACATACCGAGACCGTATTCCGCGTTGTCCTCAAACAGGGAGTTGGCCCAGGCCGGACCCTTGCCTTCCTGATTGACCGTGTACGGGGTGGCCGGCGCGCTGCCGCCCCAGATGGACGAACAGCCGGTGGCGTTGGCGATATACATGCGGTCACCGAACAGCTGGGTGATAAGGCGGGCATAAGGCGTTTCGCCGCAGCCGGCGCAGGCGCCCGAGAACTCCATCAGCGGACGTTTGAACTGGCTGCCCTTGACCGTGTTGACGGCGAAGGCCTCGATGTTCTTGTCCTTGACCTGCGAGACGAGGTATTCGTATTGGGGCTGTACATTCTTTTGGGACGCCAGCGGCTTCATGACCAGAGCCTTCTGCTTGGACGGACAAATGGCGGCGCAGGAGCCGCAGCCGGTGCAGTCGTAAACCGACGGGGTCATCGAGAAGGAATAACCTTCGCAGCCCTTGCCCATCATTTTGAGGGCTTTGGTATCGGCGGGGGCGGCGTTTTTCTCGTTTTCATCCATGACGAAGGAACGGATGACGGCGTGCGGGCAGACAAAAGAGCACTGGTTGCACTGGATGCAGTTTTCGGGCACCCATTCGGGCACGTCGACCGCGATGCCGCGCTTCTCGTAGGCGGCGCTGCCCTGCGGGAAGGTGCCGTCGGCGCTGTCCTTGAAGGTGGACACCGGCAGGCTGTCGCCGCGCTGGGCGTTGACCGGGATGAGCACATCCTTGACAAACTTGACCAACTCGGGACGGTCGCCCTTAACGTCAAGAGCGTCGGCGCTGTCCTTCGCGTTGGCCCACGAGGCGGGCACGTCGACCTTCCGGACGTTTTGGATGCCGGCGTCGATGGCGGCATGGTTCATGGCCACGACTTTTTCGCCCTTCTTGCCGTAGGTCGCCACAACGGCGTCCTTCATATACTTGACCGCGTCGTCGATGGGGATGATGCTGGTCAGCTTGAAGAAGGCCGACTGCAGGATCATGTTGATGCGGCCGCCCAGACCGATTTCACGGGCCAGGCCGATGCCGTCGACCGTGTAGAGGTTGATCTTGTTCTCGGCCAGATAGCGCTTAGTCGAAGCGGGCAGGTTGGCCTCCAACTCGGCCAGATCCCACGGGCAGTTGAGCAGGAAGGTGCCGCCCGGCTTGATGTCCTCGACCATCTGATATTTGTCGACATAGCTGGGGTTGTGGCAGGCGACAAAGTCGGCCTTGGCGATGAAGTAGGTCGATTTGATCGGGCTGTTGCCGAAACGAAGATGCGAGATGGTAACGCCGCCCGACTTCTTGGAGTCATAGGCGAAATAGGCCTGAACATTCATGTCGGTGTGGTCGCCGATGATTTTGATGCTGTTCTTGTTGGCGCCCACCGTGCCGTCGGCCCCCAGTCCCCAGAACTTGCAGGAGACCGTGTCGGCCGGGGTGGTGTCGGGGTTCTCGTTGAGCGGCAGCGACAGATGGGTGACGTCGTCCTCAATGCCGATGGTGAACGGGTGCTTGGGCGTCCCGGCGTTGAGCTCGGCATACACGGCCAAAATGTTGGAGGGCGGGGTGTCTTTGGAGCCCAGACCGTAGCGGCCGCCTGTGACGGTCGCTTTGCGGCCCGAAGCGGCCAACGTGGTCATGACATCGAGGTACAGCGGCTCGCCCAGCGCGCCCGGCTCTTTGGTGCGGTCGAGCACGGCAATCTTTTTCGCGGTGGCGGGCAGAGTGGCCAGGAACTTCTCCGCAACCCACGGACGATAGAGACGAACCTTGAGCAGGCCGACCTTCTCGCCTTTGGCGGTCAGATGGTCGATGGTCTCCTCAATGGTGTCGCAGACGCTGCCCATCGCCACGATGACGCGGTCGGCGTCGGGCGCACCGTAATAGTTGAACAACTGGTAGTCGGTGCCGGCCTCGGCGTTGACTCTCTGCATCATGGTCTCGACCACGCCGGGCAGAGCGTCGTAGTAGGGGTTGCAGGCCTCGCGGGCCTGGAAGAAGATGTCGGGGTTCTGGGCCGTGCCGCGCAGAACGGGATGCTCGGGGTTGAGCGCGTTGTCGCGGAAGGCCTGAACCGCGTCCATATCGGTCAGCTTTTTCAGGGTTTCATAGTCCCAGATCTCGATCTTCTGCATCTCGTGTGAGGTGCGGAAGCCATCGAAGAAGTGGAGGAAGGGCACGCGGCCGGTGATGGCCGACAGGTGCGCCACGGCGCCCAGATCCATGACCTCCTGCGGATTGGTCGCGGCCAGCAGCGCGAAGCCGGTCTGGCGGCAGGCCATGACGTCGGAGTGATCGCCGAAGATGGACAGCGCGTGCGAAGCCAGTGCGCGCGCCGAACAGTGAATGACGCCGGGCAGCAATTCGCCGGCGATTTTGTACATGTTGGGGATCATCAGCAGAAGGCCCTGCGAGGCGGTGAAGGTGGTGGTGAGGGCGCCGGCGGCCAGAGAGCCGTGCACCGCGCCGGCCGCGCCGGCTTCGGACTGCATCTCCACCACGCGGACTTCCTGGTCAAACATGTTCTTCAGGCCGCCGGCCGACCATTTGTCGGCCAACTCGGCCATGACCGAACTGGGGGTGATGGGGTAGATACCGGCCACGTCGGTAAAGGCGTAGGATACGTGCGCGGCGGCTGTATTGCCGTCCATTGTTTTTTTCTTACGAGCCAAAGTGCTTGTCCTCCCGTTTCACAAGTTTTTGTCATTCATACACATTGGGTATTCTATCACCGAACCGCGCCGCTGTAAACCGCAAAAATTCAAAAAAATCGACGTCGATTTGGGGGAAAATGGGAATAGGGAAGGGGAGATGGGTGCGTTTCACGGTGACAAGTTTCCATAAACCTGGGGATAACTTGGGGGAGAATGTGCATAACTCAGTCGCCGGTAAGGGAAAGGCGCCGCGGCTGAAATGCATCGTCGATGTACTAGATATTGGATAATGGAGACGCAGAAAAGTTTTTTGTACCACATGTTGTTGTGGGATATGTGTGATGTGTAGACTTTTGAGAGGAGGGATGTTTCGCCTTCGGGCGAGTTACTTTCTTGCGGACAGAAAGTAACCAAAGAACCGCTTAAGGAGAACCCTTTCGATCGGGTTCCCCTTAAGAATCCCTTCCTCACCGACCAAGGGGCTGTGGCCCCGTTGGATCCCCGGGGGGATTCCAGTAAACAGTGTACAGAGAACAGATAACAGTTATGGATGCGCCCTGCGGGGGACGTTGGATGGTGGGGCGGCAAACCTTTGTAGGCGCGCGTGGCCGCCCTGCCTCAACTCGAAGGGCATATTTCACCCCATACAAGCCGTCACCGCATAGGGAGTACGACTTCAAAAGGCTCTGCGCTGTATGACGCCCTTTGATCTGACCGATACGGAGACCGTGCATCGACCGGCTAAGCCCGGATGGAAACGTTTGAGGAAAGGCCGTTTGCACGGAAAGCAAACCCCGCATCCCCCAAAACGATTCTTTGGTTACTTTCTCATCATGGGAGAAAGTAACGTCCTCCGTCCTCGGCAGGGGAGCATATAGCGAAAAACAGGGCGTCCGCCCCATGCGAACGCCCTGCCGGAGACAAATGCTTACTTGCGCCGCAGCGCCCGAAGGAGCGCCTTCGGTTTGGGCGGCTGGCCATACATCAAAACGCCCAGCCGATAGGTCGCGGAGGAAAAAAGACCGACGCCGTAAATTGAAATCAGGAGCAGAACCAGAGAGATCAAAATCTCAACGGTCTGCACCTCTCCGATGGCAATGCGTCCGAACATGGCCAGCGGCGCGGTGAATGGAATGAACGAGCAGACCACCATCAGCGGACTGTTGACGTTGCCGGTGGTCAGCGACATGACCGGAACCATAAACGCGAAGACGAACAGAAAGGTGACCGGCATGACGGCATTGTTGAGATCTTCCATGCGCGACACGAGCGAACCGCAAGCGCCGTACAGGAAGGCGTAGAGGAAGAAACCCAGCACAAAGAACAGAAGCCCCCACAGCATCACAGGCAGGCTGCCCGAGAAGGCGGCCGTCATAAAGGCGCTGTCGCTCCATACCTCGGCGTTGAGGGTGTAAAAAACAAACATCGAACCCACGATGGCAAACAGCTGCACAAATCCGGCCACGCTGGCGGCCAGCACCTTGCCAAAGATGAGACTTTCGGTGCGCGTCGAAGTGATGAGCAGCTCCATCGAGCGGTTGGACTTCTCGGAAGCCACCGAACTGGAAACGAGCTGTCCGTACAGGAGAATGGCGATGTACAGCAGGAAGCAGATGATGTAGGCCAGCATAAAGTTGTTCATCTGATCCTTGCCCGTGGCGTCGACCGTCGTGGGGATATACGTGCTCTGCACCTCGATCACCTGATCCGGCGTCAGACCCAGTCGCGTCATACGGTCGCTTTGCGCGGCAGAGGTGAGCAGCGCCGAAAACGTCTCGGAGGAAATGTCAAACAGCGCGGCCGACTTGACCAGATGCTCGGCGGTCAGATCGGCGCGCACAAACAGAACCGAATCAATGGATTCGCCGTCCACCCCTGCCCGAAGTTCCTCATCGGACAGGTCGGTCGGCTCGGCGATGTAGCCGCCTGCGTGCAGCGAGTTGATCAAGTTCTGCGTGTCGAGCTCGCTCTCGTTGCGCAAAAGAAGCGTTCCGTAGATTTCCTGCGCGTCTGCCGGGGCTGTCCCCGTGTCGACAATGTTGGGCCAGGAAAAAACAACCGCCGACACCAGGATCAGAAGCAGCGTGATGACAAGATAGACGCGGCTGCGGATATAGTGGCGCAGCTCAAACGAAAAAACGGTACGAAAATCTCTCATGATCGCGTCACCTCCGCACCGGCCGCCGCCGTGGTATAGTCGACGAAGATATCATGCAGACTGGGCTCAAACACAGCGACCTCGTCCAGATCGAATTCCTGGCCGATCAGGGCGGTCAGCAGCGCCGACTTGTCGTCGGCCCTCGAAAGGGTGATGGTGACCCGGTGTTCCTCGGCGGCTACGTCCGTGACGTAGGGCAGCTTGAGACAGAACGGCGCGATGGCGTCGGCCTGTCGGCTGGACAGTACGATGCGGTCGCGCGGATAGGAGCGCCTCAGCTCGCGCAGCCGTCCGGACAAAGCGATTTGTCCATCGCGCAGGATGGCCAAGTCGTCGCAGAATTCCTCTATGTAGTTCATCTGATGGCTGGACAGGAAAATGATCTTACCTCGTTGCGTCTCCTCGCGGATGATGTCCTCGAAAAGCGCGGCGTTGACCGGATCGAAACCCGAGAAGGGCTCGTCCAGCACCAGAATATCCGGATCGACCACCAGCGTGGCGACGAGCTGGATTTTCTGTTGGTTGCCCTTCGATAAAGTGTCGAGCCGCTTGCCGCGGTATGCAAACATGTCCATCCGCGTGAGCAGGTCGTCAATGCGCGGAATGGCCTTGTCTCTGGACAGCCCCTTTAGCGCCGCCAGATAGACAAGCTGATCCAAAATGATCTTTTTCGGATACAGGCCGCGTTCCTCGGGAAGATAGCCCATGGAGAGCTTGCGGCGGTCGATGGGCTGCCCGTCCAGCAATACGCGCCCCTCGTCCGAGCCAAATACGCCCATGATGATGCGGATGAGCGTGGTCTTGCCCGCGCCGTTGCGCCCCAAAAGGGCAAACGGGCTTCCGGGCGTCGCCTCAAGCGAGATGCCCTTGAGCACCTGCTTGGCGCCAAAACTTTTGTGGATGTTCTCAATCGTCAGTGTCAATAGGGAAACCTCCTCACGACTCGCCCCGTTTCAGATGCAGCTCCGCCCATTGCTTGTCGTCGACCTCGGACGGGCAGCCCATCATCAACTCGGAGGCGTTTTGCATTTTCGGGAAAGCGATGACGTCGCGGATCGACTCGGCACCGCACATCAGCATGACCAGCCGGTCGAACCCGAAGCCCATCCCGCCGTGCGGCGGGACGCCGTACTCGAACGCGCGCAGCAGATGCCCGAACCGGGACTCGATCTCCTCATCGGGCAGTCCCAGAAGCGAGAACATGCGGTTCTGCACCTCGCGGTCGTGGATACGGATGGAGCCGGACGACAACTCGGTGCCTGAAAGCACCATGTCGTACGCCTTGGAGCGGACCGCGCCCAAATCACCGGCCTCCAGCAGCGGCAGATCCTCTTCCATCGGCGAGGTGAACGGGTGGTGGCAGGCCACGAACCGCCCCTCCTCCTCGCTGTACTCAAACAGCGGGAACTCGGTGACCCACAGGAACTTGAAATCGTCACGGCGCAACAGATCAAGCCGCCGCGCGCACTCAACACGCAGCGCGCCCAGCGCCGTTTGCGCCAGCCGCCGGTTGGCGTCGGCTACAATGAACAGCACATCGCCGGTCTGCGCTCCGGCACGTGAAAGCAGGGACTGCATCTCCTCGTCGGTCATGAACTTGCCGAATGAAGATGTTGTGCCGTCGGGCATCAGGCGCACCCACGCCAGACCGCCCACGCGCTGCTGGTCGCGGATCCAGGCCGTCAGCTCGTCGATCTTTTTTCGCGGGAAGCGCTCGGCATAACCGTTTATATTAATAAGGTATACACCGCCGGTTTCGGCCGCCTTGGAGAAGACTGAGAAGCCGCAGCTCGCGGCGATGTCGCCGATGTCCACAAGCTCGAAGCCGACGCGCAGGTCGGGCTTGTCCGAACCGTATTTGGCCATGGCTTCGGCGTAGGGCAACCGCGGCAGCGGCAGTGGGATGTCCACACCAAGTACATCACGGAACAGTGTTTGAATATAGCGCTCGCAGACATCGAAAATATCCTCCATGTCGACAAAGGACATCTCCAGATCGACCTGCGTAAAGTCGGGCTGCCGGTCGGCGCGCAAATCCTCGTCGCGGAAGCAGCGCGCCAGCTGAACGTACTTGTCATACCCGGCCAGCATCAAAAGCTGCTTATACTGCTGGGGCGACTGCGGCAGGGCATAGAATGAACCCGGATGCACCCGCGAAGGCACCAGATAGTCGCGCGCGCCTTCAGGCGTCGACTTGGTGAGCATCGGCGTCTCAATTTCGAGAAATCCCTCGCCGCCAAAAAAACGGCGCGTGGAGGCGGCCGCCTTATGCCGCAGCACCAGGTTTTTCTGCAGTGCGGGTCGGCGCAAGTCAAGATAGCGGTAAGTCAGCCGCAGCGACTCCCTGACGTCGGTGTCGTCGACGATCTCAAAGGGCGGGGTCTTGGAGCGGCTGAACACATGCAGCGCGCTCGCCCGAAGCTCCACCTCGCCGGTGAGCATGTTGGGGTTAACGGCGCCCGCCCGTTTGACGCAGGTGGCGGTCAGGCAGACAACATCTTCGGAGCGCAGGCTCTCGGCCTCGGACAGAAGCGCCGCGTCGGCGGTGTCGTCGAACACGGCCTGTACCTCTCCGGCGCGGTCGCGGATGTTGACAAACAATAGCCCGCCCAAGTTGCGGCGTCCGGCCACCCAGCCGCAAACCGTGACGGTTTGGCCGATGTGCTCGGCGCGCAAGTCGCCGGAGTAGTGGGTGCGTTTATATGGATTCATAATCGATCCCCCAGATTCGGATATTTAGAGAGGACTCGCCAAGCCGCATGCGGAAAACAGAGGAACGCGCGAAAAATTCCGGCGGGAAGTGCGCCGCAGTGTCAAGTTAAAAAGATTGCGTGAAGCGGCGAAGCTTTACAGCGCGAGGGCGGACAGAATGCCCTCCGACGTGAGGGCAACCTCGGCGGCTTGGCCGGTTGTCATGTCCTTGAGGGCCGCCTGGCCGCGCGAAAGCTCGTCGGCGCCCAGCACCATCGAATAGCGGACGTTTGAACGGTCGGCAGCTTTCATCTGCGCCTTGACCGAGCGGGACAGCAGGTCGCAGTCGACCGACAATCCAGCGGCGCGAAGGGTATGCGTCAGCGCGAACACCGGGATGCGGGCGTCGTCGCCCGCGCTCACCAGATAGAGGTCGGGGCGCTGCGCCTCGAGCGCCGCACCCTGTTTCTCGATAATGAGAAGCAGACGCTCCAGCCCCATGCCGAAGCCGAGTGCCGGGGTGGCCGGACCGCCCAGCGATTCGACTAGGCCGTCATAGCGGCCGCCGCCGCAGACCGTGCTTTGCGCGCCGAGGTCGGAGGTGACAAACTCAAACACGGTGCGGGTGTAATAGTCCAGCCCGCGCACAATGTGGGGGTCGAACGAGTAGGCCATGCCCACGGCGTCCAGCGCGCCGGTCACGCCGTTCTGGTGCGCGCGGCAGTCGTCACAGAGCGAATCGGAGATAAGCGGCGCGCCGTCGCGCAGGCTGGCGCAGCTGTCCACTTTGCAGTCCAAGATGCGCAGCGGGTTGCGCTCCAAACGGTCAAGGCAGGTGGGACACAGCTGCGCGGCGTGCGCGGAAAAGTAGGCCTTCAGCGCGCCCTGGAAAGCGGGGCGGCAGCTCGGACAGCCGATCGAGTTGAGGCAGAGCTCGATGTTTTTCAGGCCCAGATCATCAAACAGTGCGCGCGCCACGCCCATCACCTCCACGTCGGCCAGCGGACTGGACGAGCCAAAGCTCTCGACGCCGAACTGGTGGTGTTCGCGCAGACGACCCGCCTGCGGTTTCTCGTAACGGAAGTTGGGCGCGATATAGTACACCTTCTGCGGCAGTCCGGCGGCGTAAAGGCTGTTCTCAATGTAGGAGCGCACGACCGAAGCCGTGCCCTCGGGACGCAGGGTGATGCTGCGGCCCCCCTTGTCCTCGAACGTGTACATTTCCTTCTGCACCACGTCGGTGGTATCGCCGACGCCGCGCTGAAAGAGTTCGGTGCTCTCAAATGTGGGAAACCGAATCTCGGCAAAGCCGTAACGCCGCGCCACCTGGCGCAGCCGCTCCTCGAGCGATTGCCAGGCTTGCGTGTGCTGCGGCAGAACGTCTTTGGTGCCCCGCGGGGCGGTGATGATCGGGCTCATGGCTCTCCCTCCAGACGGAATGGTGGTGGGGCAAACGCGGAGGCGGTGCAAAACAGTTTGGCTTTGTAAAGCAAACAACCGGCGGGTCAGGGAACCATTATGGAACCGTCGGTCCGCAGAGAATTCAGCACAATCCGGACAGAAGCGTCCGGTAGCGGTCGGCCGAGGCCACCTGTCCGACCGCCGAAAAGGAAAGCGTGTCGGGTGTGAAGAGTTCCGCGGCCAGCCCGCGCACATCCTCAACACTCACACGGTTATAGGCCTCGATAAGATTCTCAGGATCGGGAACTTCACCCAGCAGCAGCTCGTTGCGGCCGATGTGGTTCATGCGCGCGGCCGTCGACTCGAGCCCCATCAGCACGTTTGCCTTGACCTGCTGCACGGCGCGGGACAGCTCGTCGCCGGACGGCCCACGGTCTCGGAACTCGTGAATGACCTCCAACAGAAGCGCCAGCGCGTCGCGCTCGGTGGCGGGCGTCAGCGCGGTGTATACGCCCAGCAAACCGATGTCCTCGTGCCCGGTGGCAAACGAATAGATGGAGTAGCAAAGCCCCCGCTCCTCGCGCACCCTCTGGAACAGGCGCGAGGACAGGCCGCCGCCCAAAATGTTGGACAGCACCTGCAGCGTGTATCGGCGCTCGTCGCGGAAGGACAGCCCCGGCCAGGCCAGGCAGAGGTGGTTTTGCTCGATGTCCTTGTGCTTGGCCGTATAGGCGGGCGCATAGCGTCCCGGCGCGACGGGCTGTTCCGGCGAAGAGGCGAGCGTTGAGAAACGCGCGATCAAAGCCTGCCGGTCGGCCGGGGAAAAGCGTCCGGCCAGCGAGACCACGATGTTTTGCGGCCGGTACTCGGCCTGCATATACGAGAGGATCCGACCCGCGGAAATCTTTCGCAGCGTGGCCGGGCGGCCCAAAATGGGACGGCCCAGCGGCGTGCCATCAAACACAGCGGAGAACAGCCGCTCCGACACAAGATCCTCCGGCGTGTCCTCGTACATGCCGATCTCTTCCAGAATAACGCCGCGCTCCAGCGCCCAGTCGCCCGGACTCATGCGCGGGGAGAAAAAAATGTCGCACAGCACGTCGATGGCCTGCGGCAGATGCTCGTCCAACACGCGCGCGTAGTAACAGGTACACTCCTTAGTGGTAAAGGCGTTGACCTGTCCGCCGACCGCGTCCATCTCGGAGGCGATCTGCGCGGAGGTGCGTGTATGGGTGCCCTTGAACACCATGTGCTCGATGGCGTGCGTGATGCCCGACAAGGCCTCGGGCTCGTGCCGTGAACCGCGGCCGACCCAGAACCCCACCGCCGCCGAACGGACATGGTCCATCGGCTCGAACAGCAGACGCGCGCCGTTGTTCAGTGTGACTTTCTCAATCATAAGAAACCTCGCGAATCATCGTTGTAATCCATTGCGGGAAAAGAAAGGGACTTTAATTTACATCAAGGGCGTGTCGCAAAACACGCCCTTGTAGAGTGACTCATTTGATGTGGAAAACGCTTAGGCCTCGGCGCCCTCGGGCGGCACGGCGTCCTTCTTGGACATGTTGATGCGGCCCTTATCGTCAATTTCAATGACCTTGACCCAGGTCATGTCGCCGATGTTGAGCACATCCTCGACCTTGGCCACGCGCTGCGGCGCCAGCTTGGAGATGTGCACCATGCCCTCCTTGCCGGGGGCGAACTCGACGAAGGCGCCGAAGGTCATGATGCGGGTGACTTTACCGTAGAAGGTATCGCCGATTTTCGGCACCAGCACAATGGCTTCGATGATCTTGAGCGCGCGGTCGCAGTCGTCGCGGTTGATGCCCGAAATAAAGACGCGGCCGTCGTCCTCGATGTCGATCTTGGTGTTGGTCTCGGCAGTGATCTTCTGAATGACACTGCCGCCCTTGCCAATGATGTCGCGGATTTTCTCGGGGTCGACAGTGGTCTGAATCATTTTGGGCGCGTAAGGGGAGAGGTCGGCGCGCGGCTTGGCGATGCAGGGCGTCATGATCTCGTCCAGAATGCCGTAGCGGGCGTCGCGCGTCAGCGTCAGCGCGCTGCGGATGACCTCGGGGGTCAGGCCGTCTGTCTTGAGATCCATTTGAATGGCGGTGATGCCGGTCTTGGTGCCGGCCACCTTGAAGTCCATGTCGCCGTAAAAGTCTTCGACACCCTGGATGTCGACAAAGGTCAGCCAGCGGTCGCCCTCGGTCACCAGACCGGCCGAAATACCGGCCACCGGCGCCGTGATAGGCACACCGGCGTCCATCAGCGCCAACGTGGAGCCGCAGACGCTGCCCTGGGAGGTGGAGCCGTTGGAGGACAGCACTTCGCTGACCAAACGGATGCAGTACGGGAACTCCGATTCGGGCGGGATGACCGGCTCGAGCGCGCGCTCGGCCAGCGCGCCGTGACCGATTTCGCGACGGCCGGGGCCGCGCGAGGGCCGCGCCTCACCCACCGAATAGGGCGGGAAGTTGTAGTGGTGCATATAGCGCTTGGTCTCGTCGTCAAAGATGTTGTCCAGCTTCTGCTGATCGGAGATGGTGCCCAACGTGCAGCTGGTGAGAACCTGCGTCTGGCCGCGGGTGAACATGCCCGAACCGTGCGCACGGGGCAGAAGCCCGACCTCGGCGGCCAGCGGCCGCACTTCCAGCAGACCGCGTCCGTCGACGCGCTTGTTTTCGTCGAGCAGCCAGCGGCGCACCACAAACTTTTGAAGCTTGTACAAAACGGCACCCAGCGAGCCGTCCAGCTCCGGGAAGCGGTCGCCGAACTGCTCGGCAATCTTGACGCGCAGCTCGCCGAGACGGGCCTCGCGGATGTTTTTGTCGTCGGTGTCGAGGCAATGGCGCAGGTCGTCTAGGCAGCTGCCCTTCAGGGTCTCATACAGCTCGTCGTCGAAGGCGGCCGAGACCGGCGCAAACTTGGGCTTGCCGATCTGCGCCACGATGTCGGAGATGAAGGCGCACAGCTTTTTGGCTTCGTCATGGCTGCGCATGATGGCGTCATACATGGTGTCTTCGGACACCTCGGAGGCGCCCGCCTCAATCATGACCACCTTTTGAGCGGTAGCGGCTACAAAGAGATTGAGTTTGCTCGCCTCGCGCTGAGCGGCCGAGGGGCAGGGGACGAGCTCGCCGTCGACCAGACCCATAGCGACGCCGGCAATGGGGCCGTTCCAGGGAATATCGGAAATAGAAAGAGCCACCGAAGCGCCGATCATGGCCGGGATTTCAGGAACGCAGTCGGGCTCCAGGCTCATAACAGTCGCCATAATGGCCACGTCGTTGCGCATATTGTCGGGGAACAGCGGGCGCATGGGGCGGTCGATCAGACGGGCGATAAGCACGGCCTTCTCGGAAGGACGGCCCTCGCGGCGCAAGAACGAGCCGGGGATGCGGCCGACCGAATAGAGACGCTCTTCAAAGTCGACCGAGAGCGGGAAGTAGTCGATGCCCTGACGGGGCGTGTGGGAAGCGGTGGCGGTGACCAGCACGGTCGTGTCGCCGTAGCGGACAAGACAGGAACCGTTGGCCAGCTCGGCCAGCTTGCCGGTCTCAATGGAGAGGGTGCGGCCGGCCAGTGTGGTCGTAAAGACGCGGCGTTCGGTAAATTCGCGGTTTGTCATGGGGGAATCCTCCTGTTTTCAGGAGCGCGCGCAAAACAACACGAATCCACGCTCTGTCAGCCGGGATGGAGAAGGCTAATTCACAATAGAACGGGCAAATGGGCATTTGCGCAATCTATCGCGAATTAGCGTCGAACCCGACCGGAACGACCGGAGAAACCGTGTGTGCGCTGCGCTCTTTTGTAATGACGTACGGCGGGGGGAACGGGTTCCGCCCGCCGTACGGTGCCGATGTTGTTGTAAGGTAAAGTTACTTGCGGATGCCCAGCTTGGCGATGAGCGCGCGGTAGCGCTCTACGTCTTTCTTCTGCAGATAGTCGAGCAGGCTGCGGCGCTTGCCAACCATCTTCAAAAGACCGCGGCGGGAGTGGGTGTCTTTCTTGTGCGCCTTGAGATGCTCGGTCAGCTCGGTGATACGTGCGGTGAGGATGGCCACCTGCACCTCGGGGGAGCCGGTGTCCTTCTCGTGGATGCGGTTGCTCTCGATGACTTCGGTTTTCTTCTCTTTGAGAATCATGTTGCGGTTCACCTTCCCTGAAAAATTGCCCGGGAACGCGCAAACGCGTTCTTACAACGGAGTAAAGGGTGGGTGATGACCCCCGTGAAAGGAGCGGTTCTCCCCAAACTGCGTCGCAGGGCTAAAAAATGTAAGGCAATCGTAACACACGCGCGCGGCAATGTCAATTATATGAGCGCCCGACATTTTGCGGCCGTTGTCAGAGAGGTTTGTGGCGGATGCGTTGACGGGTGGGAGCCGACGCCGTCCAATCCTCGCGCAGCGACCGCTGATACCGCTTGGTCTCGGCAAACACCACACCCGACAGCAGCAGAAGCGACAGCATGTTGGGCAGCGCCAGCAGACCGTTGAGCACGTCGGCCAGCTGCCAGACCACGTCGACGCGCATGACGGCGCCCGGATAGACGGCCAGTACATAGAACAGGCGATAGGCGTAGCGCGCGCGCTTCTGGCTTTTGGTGAACAGGTAGCCCACGCACACCTCGCCGTAATAGTACCATCCGATGATGGTGGCAACGGCGAACAAAACGGTGCAGACGGTCAGCACAAAGCCGCCCACCGAACCCAACGTGCCGGTAAAGGCCTGCATGGCCAGCGGCTGTTCCGAGAGTACCGGCAAAGAGGTGAGTGCACCCGAGGAGATCTCGGACGGCGCCGCCGGCAACGGGGAGAGCGAATAGACGCCCGAGGTCAGGATGACCAGCGCCGTGACCGTGCAGATGACTATGGTGTCCAGAAACACCTCCATGATGCCCCAGAAACCCTGTTCGACCGGTTCCTTGACCTCGGCGGCGGCATGGGCGATGGCGGCCGAGCCCAGCCCTGCCTCGTTCGAAAATACGCCCCGCGCCAGTCCGACACGGAGCGTGCGCGACAACAGATAGCCGCCCGCGCCGGCCGCCATCGGGCCGAACCGGAAGGCCTCGCGGAAGATGGAGGCGAAGGCCGGGATGACCCGGTCGGCGTGACAGCCGATGACGATGAGCGCAAAGACGAGGAACAGCAACGCCATGAAGGGAACCAACCGCTCGGTAACCCGCGCGATGGAGCGCGCGCCGCCCACCACCACCGCGCCGACGACCACGGCGAGGATGAGGCCGACAACCGAAGGCGACACCGGCCACGAGGCCGTGACCACTTCGGTGGCCGCGCTGCTCTGTACCATATTGCCCACGCCCAGCGAGGCCACCAGACACAAAATTGCATACAGCGCGCCCAGTCGGGGCCTCTTCAAGCCGTCGCGCATGACAACCATCGGGCCGCCCATGTGTCCGCCCTTGCCGTCGGGACGGCGGTACTTCTGCGCCAGCACCACTTCGGCGTATTTGGTCATCGCGCCCAGCAGCGCCGAGACCCACATCCAGAACACGGCGCCCGGCCCGGCCAGCATGAGCGCGCCGGCCACGCCCACAATGTTGCCGGTGCCCACCGTGCTGGCCAGCGCGGTGGACATGGCCTGAAAGGGCGTCATGCCATTCTCGCTCTTCTGGGCGCGGCCATGCAGCAGATCACCCAGTGTGCGGTTCCAGATGCGCTTGGCGTGGCGCAGCTGAAAAAAGCCGGTGCGCACGGTGAAATAGAGTCCCGCGCCTAGCAGAAGAACCATCATGACCGGCCCCCAGACCATGCGCTGCGCCGACTCGACCAGCCGCGCGAACAGATCCGGAAGCCCGGCGAAGAATTCAGACAAAACCAACGCCTCCTTTTACATAGAAGAGCCGAATGCCCGAGCAGGGAACACAGTGAACATAGCAGGCAAGGAAACCAGCGGCCAACGTCCAAGCCGCGTTTCCGCGCATGCGGAGTGAACAGTGTGACCGCCCGTGAGGGCACCGAGGCTTGCCATAGAAGAGTCTCGTCGCCGCCCCACGCCCCCCCTCGGGCTGACAACCCCCCGGGAGCGCCGTATGCGCCCCTGCATCGCGGGACCAAATGCTTCCCGCAGGGGTCGATGCCCACATCGCCCGTGTTCCAGATCACCCCGTCATCCGTCAAGGATGGAGGCGTTCAACTTCAAAGCGCGCAGCGCTGAATGCAGCCCGTCTTGCCCTGTCCATGTTTAATCTATGGGTTCGCGGACAATAATAGAAGGACATCCAGAATATTACCGGGGGCTGAACGGTTCGGCCCAGCCGAAACGACTCGGCGGTACCCCGGCAAAGGAGTCCACGGATTATGAAAGCGATCATTCTGGCAGGCGGGGAGGGTTCGCGCCTGCGCCCGCTGAGCGTCAATCGCCCCAAACCCATGGTGCGCCTGTTCGACCGCCCGGTGCTGGAGCACATTGTTCTCTATCTGAAATCGCACGGCATCGACCAACTGTGCGTCACGTTACAGACCATGCCCTACGCCATCGCCGACTATTTCGAGAAGGGCGAGATGTTCGGTGTTCATATGGAATACCGCATTGAAAAGGAGCCGCTCGGCACGGCCGGCGCGGGGTGCGCCTGTGCCGACTTTCTGTCGGCCGATGAGGATTTTTTGGTCATCAGCGGCGACGCCGTGCTCGACCTGGACATCGGACCGGCGCTGGAGGAACACGCGCGCCGCCGTGCCGCCGCGACGTTGGTGCTCCATAAGAATATGGCCAACCTGCTCGACTACGGGCTGGTCATGACCGACGCCGACCACCACATCACGCGTTTCATCGAAAAACCTTCCTGGGGACAGGTGTTCTGCGACACGGTCAACACCGGCCTTTACATTTTGAACGCCGCGCTGCTCCGGAAAATCCCCAGCGGCGTATTCTTTGACTTCGCCCGGGATCTGTTCCCGCAGATGCTCCGGGAAAACGTACCGCTGCTGGGCATTGCGGCGGCGGGGTACTGGTGCGACATGGGCGACACCGAGGCCTACCGGAAGTGTGCCTTCGACGCGCTGTCCGGAAAGGTGAAGCTGTCCTGGAATGCGCCGCAGGTCGCGGAGGGGGTCTGGTCGGCCTCGAAGCTGCCGCATGATGTGACCATACAGCCACCGGTCTATATCGGCGCCGACGTCTACCTGGGACACCGGTCGGTCATCGGGCCCTTTGCTGTCATCGGCGCGCGCAGCATGATCGGGGATCGAACCGTCATTCAACACAGCGTCGTGGATGGACTGCAGACCGGGCAGGACTGCCGAATCAACGGTGCGGTCGCCTGTGTGGGCGACGTGCTGCGAGACGGCGTGACGCTGAAGGAGGGCGCGGTGCTGGGCGACCATGTCGTGGTCGGCGCTCACGCCGTGGTGTGCGAGGACGCGCGGGTGTGGCCCAACAAGGAGATCGAGGCGGGCGACCGTGTTTCGGGCACCTTGAATGTCGGCTACCGCCGCCGGGGAGCTACCTTCGACGGACAGGGACGGGTCAGCGGTCAGATCAATGTGGACATCACGCCCGAATACTGTCTGCGGCTCGGTGTGGCCTGCGGCGAGCTGTCCGGCGGGACGATGGGACTGTCCTACACCGGCGGCTCGGGCGCGCGCATGGCGGCGCTTTGCCTGGAGGCGGGCCTGACCGCTTCGGGCGGGCAGATGATCGGATTCGACGCGACGACGGCCGCCGCTTGCGCGTGGATGGCGCAGGAGAACGCGTGGCCGTTGACGGCGCACATCACCCAGACAGCCGGACGGCTCGATCTCATCTTCTTCGAGGCCGACGGACTGCCGCTCGGCCACCTCACGGCGCGCAAGATGGAGGGTCTGGTCATGCGCGGCGAGGCACGGCTCACCAGCGCCCGTACCATTCACGAGGCGCGTGTCATCACCGGCGTCGACGAGGACTATGTGTCGGCGGCGGTGGGCGCGTTGGAAAACCAGGAGGTAACCGGCGCCGAACCGATGGCCGTGTCGGTTACCGGGCACAACGAGAGTACCGAGCTGCTTTGCCGCGCCTTGACACAGGCGGGCTTCCGGGTGTCGCGCGAGGGTGGGCTGCCCGCCTTTGCCGTGGGACGGGAGGGCTTTTCCCTGTCGGTGACCGACGAAGCCGGTGTGACGCGTCCGTTTGAGCAGGTGCTGGCGCTGATGGCCGCGCTCGAATGGAAGGACGGACAACGCACGCTGGCGCTGCCCTATGGCGCCCCGGCGGTATTGGAGGCGCTGGCCGACAAATATGGCGGGCAATTGCTTCGCGTTGGGCGGGACGGCGCCGAGGCGCGGGCCGGCTTTTCAAACCAGCCAATCTTCCGTGACGGACTGCGTGCCGCGTTGTATCTTGCCCGCAAAATGAGGGCGATGGGCACGACCGTCTCCGGATTGGCCGAAAACCTGACGCCGTTTGCCGTGAAAACGGCCGAGGTGGGTCTACTGGGCGACCGGGGTGAAATGATGCGCCATCTAGCCGAGCGGTACGACGAAAGGGACCCGGAACTGATCGACGGGCTGCGGGCCCGTGTCGGCGGCGGCTGGATCCACGTGGCGCCGCTGGCCGGGAGCCGCGCGCTGCGCATTACCGGTGAGGCGGTCAACAGCGAGATCGCGGCCGAGTTGTGCGATGACTTTCGGAGGCTGGTGCGCAAACTGGACGGGAGGCGGGTCTGAGTACGGTAACCAATTGACACGTTGGCGCGGCAGGCTTTGGCGCACCGGCAGGGAGAGAAAGAGCCATAATGACGCCGTGCCGCATGGATCATTGGCAGAATAAGATTTCCTGTACAAAACACGCGGAGTGTGATATTCTGTACCCAATCGTAACGGCGGCCCCGGCGGCCGCGCTACATATCGCCGTTGCCGGACATGTCCGTCGGTCGCTGTATGACCGGCCGGGCAACCCGGCTCCGGTTCAGCTTGTTGAAATGTTGAGTCAGCGATCCGCGTTCGGGCCGCTGAAACGGAATGATATGAAAACGAGCGATTATAATGAGTGCCAGGGGGTGTCGGAACGCCGTGTGCGTCCGGCTGTCCCGTGGTATGTTTTGGAGTGTAATGATGAGCGAAAAAAAAGAGACACGAAACGGCCGCGGCAGACCCGCGAACAGACCTGCGAACAGACCCGCGATGAAGGTGGAGGCTCCTTCCGGGCATAATCCTGTGGAGAAGAAAGAAACGGCGTCTGTCAGACGAGAGAAAGGCGACCGAAAAGAAAAACTGAAGATCATCCCGCTGGGTGGCTTGGGCGAGATCGGCGACAACATGACGGTGTACGAGTATGGCTCGGACATCCTCATTGCCGACTGCGGCATGGGCTTCCCCGACAGCGATATGCTGGGCGTCGATCTGGTCATCCCCAACATGGCCTATCTGCAGCGCAATAAGGACAAAGTGCGCGCGCTGGTCATCACCCACGGCCACGAGGATCACATCGGCGCGGTGCCCTACCTGCTGCGCGAGGTGCAGGTGCCCATTTTCTGCACCCGGCTGGCCGCCGGACTCATTGAGGTCAAGCTGGAGGAATCGGGCCAGCTCCAAGAGGCGGACATTCGGACGATGGAGGCGGGCGAGTCGTTCCGCGCCGGCTGCTTTGATGTGGAACTCATTCGGGTCAACCATTCCATCGCCGACTGCGTGTCGCTGGCCATCCGGACGCCGGTGGGGCTGGTGGTGCATACCGGCGACTTCAAAATCGACTCGACGCCGGTCGAGGGCGCCATGATCGATCTGGCGCGGTTTGGTGAACTGGGCAGACAGGGCGTCTTGGCGCTGCTATCCGACTCGACCAACAGTGAACGGCCGGGATATGCCATGAGCGAACGCAAGGTGGGCGAGGCGCTGGACGTTAACTTCAAAAACTGCGACCGGCGCATCATTGTGACCACCTTTGCGTCCAACGTTCACCGCATCCAGCAGATCATCGACACCGCCGCCCGCCACGGCCGCAAGGTGGCCATCACCGGACGCAGTATGGAAAACATCCTGCGGGTGGCCATACAGCTGGGGTATCTGGATATTCCGCCCGGCATCATCATCGAGGCGACGCAGGTCAAGAGCATGCCGCGCAACCAAGTGGTCATCATCACGACCGGCAGCCAGGGCGAGCCCATGTCGGCGCTGTACCGTATGGCCTTTTCGACGCACCGTATTTTTGAGATTGAGGCGGGCGACCGCGTCATCATATCGGCTTCGCCGGTGCCCGGCAACGAAAAAACCGTGTCCAAGGTCGTCAACGAGCTGTTCCGCCGCGGCGCCGAGGTCATCTATGAGCGGCTGGCCGAGGTGCATGTGTCGGGTCACGCCTGTCAGGAAGAGCTCAAACTGATGCTGGCACTCACCAAGCCGAAGTTTTTCCTTCCGGTGCATGGCGAATACCGGCATCTGAAGGCACATGCCGCGCTGGCGCGCCAGACCGGCGTGCCCGAACAGAACGTGTTCATCGCCGACATCGGCCAAGTGTTCCAGCTCGGGCCAAACGACGCCAAGCTTTCCGGCACGGTCACGGCCGGTCGGATCATGGTGGACGGCCTGGGCGTGGGCGACGTGGGCAGCGTGGTACTGCGCGACCGCCGTCTGCTGGCGCAGGACGGCCTGGTCATCGTGGTGGTGACCATCGACAATGTGGCCGGGCAGATTGTGGCCGGGCCGGACATTGTGACGCGCGGTTTCATCTTTGTCAAGGAGTCGGAGACCCTGATGGAGGAGCTCCGCGTTATTGCGCTGTCCTCGCTGGAAAACTGTTTGGATTCAGGCCGCATCGATTGGAACACCATTAAATCTGCGGTCAAATCCGACCTGTCCGACTTCCTCTATAAAAAAATTAAACGCCGCCCCATCATCTTGCCCATCGTGATGGATATTTAGGGAAATTTAATGCCTGTCTACAGGCGGTGGTATACCGGGTGACGATCGCACAATATCTTGGAGAAGCCAGCCTGTTTTCGGTAATATGCCCAGAGGTTAGCGTCGAGAGTTATTAAAAATTAATTACTTTTCACAAAACAGGCTTTACAAGCCGGTTCAAATTTGCTATAATCCTAGTGTAAGTAAAACAGGCGTTTTGTACACTTTATTTCATCGTGTGCGCTGGCTTTTGGTATGGAGAGTGTACGTCCTTATCAGCGAAAAAGGATAATGCTGGGGCTGCGCCGACGTGGGCGCGTGTCTTTCACCCGCGAGAGTCTTTCTCCCGGAAAGAAAGGTTGAGATGCGATTATGACATTGTTCAGATCGAGTCGGTTTTGCCGGCTGGTTTGCTACATAATGGCGCTTTTGCTTGTCTTTGTGGCTATGGGCGCCCCTCAGGCGCTGGCCAACCCGACCGACGACGGTGCGGATTCGCCGGCGTTGAATGGCGGCGAACCTGAGGTCACTGTCACGCCAGACGCGCCTCCATTGGCCGGTGGCGATGATTTGATTGTCGGCGTCGATGTCGATGGAGATGACAATGTTGCTGATGCCGATAACGACGAGCTATCAGGCGACGACGCTTCCGGTTCTGATGATCAGACGCTTCCGATCGATGGCGACGAACCCTCTCCCGAGCCGGAACCCTCCGAGCCGGTCGTGGGAAGCATTGCCACGGGTTCGCTGAACCTTCAGGTGAAGATTGTGGATGAGAACAACGAGCCGCTCCCGGGTGACAATCTTGTCTTTGAGCTGTTGGTGCAGTCTGAGCCCGATTTGACCGGACTTGGGGACGATGTTGTGGCGGCGCCCTTTGTGTTTGCCTGCGCCATTGCCGGGCAAGACAACTTTTCAATTGACGCTGTCCAAGTCGGCAGGCTTGTTGTTTCAGCGGGTTTTGTCCCCAGCGGCTTTGAGCTCAAGTCGATTGCATACGACGGCGCGAGCGGAAAGAATGCGTTCCTGACGTTGTCGGAGAACGCGACGGAGACGGTTACGGTCTGTTTCCGGCAGTTGCCCGTGGAAAAGCAGATCCCCTGTATTGGGCAGGCTGCTGTTTGTCTCAATTGATTTTGTGCCGGGGCGTGCCGGATAGCGCGATGTTTGGGGGAGTTTTCGACCCGAAGGGCCGAATGATCTGGGGCCCGAGCGGGCCGACTGGGAGAGATACATATTGAATCAGGGTCAACGCCCCGGGAAAGAAGACAAACACCCGGAAGGGACCTTTGCATCGAACGAGACTGATGCGAAAAGTGCCGCGTCGGCATCCCTGTCCCGCGAGGCTGAATTGCACGCCCGCGAGGCTGAGCTGATGGAACGTGAGCGTCTCCTTAAAGAAAAGGAAGCCCGTTTGGCGGCGAACGAGGAAAAGCCTTCTGAGGCGAAGAACAGTGTATCGCTTGACCGGTCGCCGGAGGGCGTTCCGGCGCGAGATGAGCTTGTGGCGGAACCGCCGCTTGTCGATCTGGCGGCGGAATCTCCCGTGCAGCTGACGCCTGACGTTGAAGCGCCCGAGAAAAAAACGGTATTTCGCCGTGTAATGAGCGCTGTTTCCACTGTTGTCACCGTATTGTTGATTGCCGTCACGGCCTTTTTGGTCGTCATGATGCTGACCACCAAGGGCAATACAGCCGGCGCCAATGTCTTTGGCTACCGCATGTATTCTGTTCTCTCCGGTTCCATGATGCCCGAGATCAACCCCGGTGACGTGGTCCTCGTCAAGGAAGTTCCGCCCGAGGAAATCCATGTGCGCGATGTCATTACGTTTTATCGTCCCGACGAGGACGGCCAGCGCGTCTATGTCACGCACCGTGTGATGGCCATTACCGAAGTCGGAGTGGGTACCCCGGCCTATGTCACGCGAGGCGATGCGTCGCAGACCGATGACGAAAAGCCTGTGATCTATCCGCTTGTCATGGGCAAGATGGTCGTGACTTTGCCGTGGCTTGGCAAAATCATTGACTTTACCAGGAATGGTCTTGGCCTGCTGGTGATTATCCTGCCGGCCTTCATCATTATTGTCGTCGAGGTGATTAAACTGATCCGCATGGCGCGGAAACCCGACGATAAGGAAGCAGAACAAGACAGCAAGGGGGCATGAAAAGGAAACGCGACCAATTACCAATGTATGCATTTGCGTCTGCAAGACCTTGCGCAACAGAAGAAAGAATTTGAGAAAGGGTGTACCTAAAACAATGAAGAAAATCTTTAAGTCAAAAAAAGGCTGGCTGAGCATGGGCGCCATCCTCGTAGCGCTTACCCTCATCGTCGGCGCGACCTTCGCGTGGTTTAGCTATGTCGGCGGCGAAGAGCTGAACGGAAATCTGGATGCCGGAACCCTGGTCCTTGAAACCAATCTGCCCTCGGCCGACTGGCTGCAGTCCGAAATCGATAACAGCCTGAACAATGGCGTTGCCCAGCCCGGCCAGTACATCAAGATTTATCCCGAAGACGGCGAAGACTATTTCACCGTGAAGAACGTTGGTTCTCTGGACGCCATGGTGCGTATCAGCGGCGCCGATGTGGACGTAACCCTGAACGCTGTCCTGGACAACCTGGGCAACTATGTCGGCGGCGTGAGCGCCGACTATAAGGCTGGCTTGGATGCCTACAACGCGGCAAAGGCCGCCCAGCAAGCCGCCAGCGACGCGTATCAGGCTGATCCCACGAACCAGGCTCTCTTTGACGCTTTTGCGGCCGCCAATGCGGCACTGACCGCTGCCGAAGGCGCTCTTGTCGGAGTCACACCGGCTGACGCCTTTACTTATTACGGCACGTTCGGCAAAGATCTGGTTATCACCGGCGACACCGGCGTCTACGAGAATGGCGTCATCATCGGCATGAAGCTGATTGACGGTGCGGCGGACAACGACCTCGTCGCCAACGACATGGCTGACCTCGTTGCCATCGGCATGGACGATGCGATCATTCACTACTATGACTGGGCTCGTGGAGATCATTACTTCAAGATCCCCGTCGGCAAAGCCATTGGTTTCGATCTGAGCATCGACCTGAAGACCAACGCCTATGAGCAAGTGATTCAAGACTTTGATCCCGAGACCTTCACCGACGACTTCACTGGCGTTGTGACCACCGGCCCGAGAGATCCGGCTATCCTGCTCGACAACAAGTATCAGGGCGCCGAAATTAACCTCGTCGACGCGCTCGGCGTGAAAGCCACCCAGTTTGACTACACCGACGCTTGGATGGACATCTTCAACTTCTTCGACGGTGAGTGGGCTGCTTACGGCGCCAACTATGGCATCCTCGACGATTGGACTACCTATCCCGCCGGCACCGCTTGGAACTTGAATGACGACGCCTACGGTGTTGACTTCTTCCTGCCGATGATGGGCGACTACTTCACCAACGCTGGTATCGTCGGCAATCCCAACATGCTGATCAAGTACTAATACTTATTGATTTAAGCAGTCTGTTTCTGCCCCAATCGTAACAATAAGTAGCGAAGCTTCCGGCGCGATATGCTGCATACACATATCGCGCCGGAATGCCCCTAAGTTCTTCTTGCTGTCTGAGCAACAAGTCCTGCTTCCGCCAACTACATCCCCCGTATTTGGGGTCCCTATGAGGGAGTCAAAGTTATGAAAAAACTTATTGGTGCCTCCAAGCTGCTGGTCATTACGGTCCTTTTGGTTTGCTTGGGCGTCTTATCCACCGGAACGACGACGGCTCGGTTCGAATATGAAGTAGAGCCAGTGTCCGGGTCTATTGAGGTGGGCGTGTTTGGGCCCGTAATTTTTGAAAACACATCGTGGTCCGGTCCCGACGCGACTTTGTATCAGCTGCGTCTTGCTCCTTTGAAAAAAACCGTAACAATGAGTGGACTCAAGGGTTCCCTCGCCACTTATTTGCGTGTTTCTTTTGTCTGTGAGTGGAGGTACAGAGGCCAGATGGTTGCGTTGCCGTTGGACCAGGTCGTTATGACGGTGTCGAAGGCGTCCGATCAGGCCGGGGCTTTGACCCCGCTTGTCCACGACAATTCAGCGGTAGACGGAGCCTATTACTTCTATGAAATGACCGATACAGGCGCGAAAGACATTGTGATTCGGCAGGGCGATTCGCTGATGTTTGATATCAATCTTTCGTTGGTTACGCCTTTGCCCTCCGCGTTTAACACCTATCTCACGGGCTCCAACCCCACTCAGCTTCAGTATAGCGTCTTCATGTACTATGAAGTCGTGCCAGCCATCCCGAACGTCTATAGTGGATGGCACTACTTTGGATAACTCTGATTCGAAGGCAATTGATTTCTTTTTAACTTTTGAAACAAGTGGAATGACCGTGTATGGTTATCTGGCATAGTTGTTCTCGAACATAATGCATCTTTGAAGGAGAGGCGGGGCCTCTCCTTTTCGCGTGTGCTCTTGTTCACCGACCACAGCGGCGTGACGGCTAAGGCCGCAATGGCGGTCGCGCGGACACCGGCCGCACTTTGTGCCCCCCGCGCGAGCCGCTAAGGACGCGGCCTCTTTTGTCGCTTCGGGTCGAATGGTAAGCGTCGAGTCGGAGAGAATATCGACAGATTCGCGTTGCGTTATGCGGCGTGAAACGATTTTCGCTCGAACTGGCGACACGTAAAAGGAGCGTGCTGGGGGGGGCGAGCAGAATAAACGGGCATTTTTTTGGCGAATATTTTCACACTAACAACACAAAGTTCACTTTGCCAACATATATGAAATTTCTTTTGCGGTGGATGTGAGGTATAATCAATATACAATGTACTACGAGTCTCATAGTTGAAAGCGGTGATTACGTAAGACAACGCACCTCCCGGCATCCATTTCGCACATCGAGAAAAAGACCAATTAAAGGAAAGGTTAAGGAGGAACACATCTCATGCGAAAAACAAAACGTATCCTGTCCTTGCTTCTGTGCCTGACGATGGTGTCAGCGTTCTTCGTCGGCATCGTGCCGGCGGCGTCGGCCGCGCCGACATCCCCGTACGGCCTCACGCCGCCCAGGTCGGAGGGTCAGCTGCCCGCCTACCAAGGCAACCCTGGGTTGAACCACGCCAACGCCCACGAGACCAGAGTCGAGGAAATCGGAACCCCCTCGTCTTCCGGCCCCGCCATTTTCGGCCTTGCGACCGGCACCAACATGTATATGTCCGCTGGTCCCAACGCCCGCCCCGGCGCGGCTGAAATTGCCACGGCGGCCGTTGCGGCCGTCAAGGGTCACATGACCCTAGGCGCGAATTACACGACCAGAGGCGTTTACGCCGCCCAGTACGCCAAAGATTTGGCCACCGGCGACGGCACCGACTTCTGGATGGATCGTATTCTGGCTCGCAGAGGAGACAATCCGGCCCAGAAGATCAACAGCCAGTATTCAAGCCATGGCACCCAGCATGAAGGCCACGACAGTGATATCCTGCTGTCCCGCGGACGCGCCCTGTACTCCAAGGGTGGCAGAGGATACGGCTTGGGCCTCAGCATCAGCAGCATGTACACACGCAACAGCAACATGGGCACTATGCTGGGCATTGCGGTCAGAGACAGCACCGGCTCCACCATATCTCTCTCCGATGTGCCCGCGTCCCGCTATAACGCCCCCAGTCATCACGCCAGCACCTTTACCGGTGCCGCTGCCGACGTAACCATTGAACAGAAGAAGTTTATCTCTGAGAACAACGTGGCCGTTGTAATGCTGAAGTTCATCAACTCCGGCAGCACTGACCAGACCTTCTCGGTTCGCGCTACCTCCGGGCTGGCCAACACCGCCAGCGTCGGTGACCTTGAGCTGACCCGCAGCAACATCAATGTGACCATCGGCGCCACCGTCGGCGGCCGTTTGGCCGGTCGTCACGGCCCGGACGGCAAGGGCACCCGCTTCACCGCCAGCAGCGCCTCTAACCTGGACAGCGGAAACTTCACCGTACCGGCGGGAGGCACCTATGAAGTCGCCGCCATTGTTGCCGTTACGGCTACCGAGATCCCCGAGGCCCGCGCTGACTATGACAGGTTCCTGACCATGAGCAACCTCGAACTCTTCCAGTATCAGACCCGTACATACAACCAGTACTGGGTAGACGAGCTTCCGTACATCGAAACCCCCAACGTGGCCGTCAACAAGGCCGCCGCCTATCACTGGTGGACCATGCGCTACAACACCATCGACCCCAACGTCCCCGGCTATGGCTACCAGTTCCCCACCACCATTGAAGGTGTCGACGGCTACAATAACGCCATCGTCCTGACCCAAGGCATGCACATTCAGGATACCGGTTGGCTGCGTACCGGACGTCTGGCTTATGGTGCTTTGCTTTCATTGGGCAACATCAGCTTCTCCAGCGCCTATTACGACAACCCGGCCGCCCGTTCCGGTGCCAACGTCAACTCTGACAACTGGAACAGCCACTATTCCCAGTACGTCGCCTCGGCCGGTGCCGTGACCTATAAGATCCACGGCGGCCGCAAGGATATTGCCAATCGCCTGGCTTACGACTTCGCGGGCGACGCCACCGGCCAGTTGGACCACATGCGCGGTTCCACCACCACCGGACGAAACGCCAATAACTATCTGATGAGTCACACCATCGGTTACGTGACCGGCAACGACGCCGACGACCGTTCCATCACCTTTAACGGCAACCGGAAAGACCGCGCGGAATCCGCCTACATCTATGGCGCCGCCAAGGGTTCCTCCGAGCTGTACGCTCTGACGGGCAACACAGCAAAGGCTAGCGAAATGAGCACTTTGGCCAACAACATCTCTACACAGATTCAAAACCGGAACTGGTGCAGCTACTGCGGCACATTCGAGTGCACAGACAGTACCAACGGCATTGCTTCCAGCTCCCGACATGGCGGCAGTTCCTCCCTCATCATCGTCAAGAGTAACAATCTGCTCGACTACTATGCCGAGTATTCGGTGCCGCGTACGGGTAACACCGAGTATACCACCGGCGCCAATTATGCCGATGGCCTGCGTTACGCCATGTACAACGACGAATACGGCCTTTTCCCCTACTACACCGGAAACTCCAACGACAGACATTACAACAGCGGCGGAACCCACAACCACAGTAACATCAACATGGTTACGCTGGTTCGCGGTTACATCGCCTCCTACAAGTACTACGACCGCGAGCAGAAGTACATCAAGGGCGACTATCTGGCCCGCGTTTTCGACTGGCACGCCTGGCACATCTCTTCGCTGGGCGACATCAGCCGCATGAACAACAATGAGTTCTACTCCTATGGTACCGGCGGAAAATCCGGTTACGGCACCACCTTCTCCGTCAGCAGAGTGTCGTCGGCCATCCCCGCCAATGACCCCCGTCAGAACCCCAACCCCTTCTACGAGGATCCGTACGATTACTTCCGCTACAGCATCGACCACAACATCCTGGGTAACTTCAACTGGCTGTTCATCGAAGGTATGGCCGGTATGACCCCCCGCTACGACGATTGGCTCGAGTTCAACCCCGCCAAGACTGGATATAACTACTATCTGGTTGACAACATCAACTATCACGGCGAGGACGTCACCATTGCCTGGAGAAAACCGGGCGTAGCGATCAGCGGCGCCAACTACACCTATGAAGGCACCGAGAACTGGGAAGGTATCCCCGCCGAGTTCGCCGCTGTCTATCCCGAAGGCTTTACCGTTTACATGAACGGCGAGCGCCTGTTCACCATCGACGCTGAAAAGTGGGTCGAGTTCAATCCCAACACCTGCGTCCTTAATTTCCTGGGCGGAGACGACGCGGTTGTCACCTACAAGACCACTTCCGACGCCCAACTGCGTAAAGCTGTTGACGTTGACCTCACTGAGGGCACCGACTCCATCACCACAAAAAAACAGATGGTCGACAACTTCAAGAAGGTCGGTATCGACCTGACGCAGGACGGCGAAGACCTGACCCAGAAACCTGTCGGCGGCGGCACGGTTACCCCCTCCGCTTCCTTTACCCCGACCGCCAAGCGTACGCAGGGCTGGAACGACACCAGCACAACGCATCAGCATAGATTCTATGCCACCCAGGCGACACACGCCGAAGGCCCGCCGACCGTTCAGGGTCCGATCAAAGGCACCACAAACAACTGGCCTTACTGGAGCAACGTGGGCACTTCCAACGCTACCGACTGGTACCAGGTTGTCTGGAGCGTCCCCCAGAGCTTCAACACTCTGAAGCTGTTCTTCTTTGACGATCTGCGCGACGAAGCCAACTGCATCAAAGCGCCGGCCAGCTACACCGTCCAGTACATCGACGGGTTGGGCAACTGGGTTGACGTGCCCGACCAGCTCCGTACACCCGGCACCCCGATGCCCAACTTCAACCAGGTCAACTTTGAAGAGATCACAACCACCGGACTGCGTGTCACAGTCACTAAGAAGGCCAGCCGCTCCGTCGCCATCTCCGGCTTCCAGGTTTTTGACGCGCAGGAAGCTTTCTGGGAAAACACGGCGCCGACCATTGCGAATGTCAGCTTTAGCCAGGTCGAGGACATGGAAATCGTCCTCAGCGCCGACGTCCAGGACGATGGGTTCCCGCAGATCAGCGGCCAGTACAAACCCATCTACAAGTGGGAAGTCACCAATGCGCCCGCCGGCGTTACCTATCAGCTGATCGACGCCGACAAAGCGACTGCAAAAATCGTATGCACACTGCCTGTTGGTGCGAATGAGAACACGTGGACGGCCAACTTTGCGCTGAAGTTCAGCGTTTGGGACGGCGATGCCGCTCTGTACACCGAGCATCTCCCCGAGCAGCAGCCCGGCTACGCGGAGACCGCGCTCAACGCTACCGTCAGGTCAGATCCCTCGCTCCGTGACGCCATTACGGCTTACTATCCCATCGCCTATGTGCTTCCTGAAATCAATGTGGCACTCCCGACGCTGCCCACCCAGGCCATTGCCTACTTCTCCAAGTCGGGCGCGCAGTATGTCGACGTCACCTGGACGGTCCCGACCATGACCGCCGAAAACTGGGCCGCCGCGGTATCCGGCGAAGGCTTCAAGATCTATGGCGTCGCCGATGCTCCGTACGCTCCGGCCGTTGTCGCCACGATTTACGTGCGTAACAGCATGATGGCCACGAACGCGCAGGAGATTACCGTCAATGTAGTCGCCGGCGAAGAGCCCATCCTGCCCGAGTTCGCGTATATCAGCTTCGCCTCTGCCGGTCACGACAGCAGCTGGCTGAAAATCAAGTGGGACGATGTCCCGGCCACCTATTGGATCAGCCCCGGCACCTATACAATGGACCTCGACCTTGAATCCGATGTGGATGAAGCCATTATCGACTGGGAAGGCCTCAAAGTTCGCGTTGTTCTGAACGTCCTGCCCAAAGTTGGCTACGAAATCACCGCTCTCGCGCCGGTCAACCTCGGCCAGTTCAAACTGGGCAACGCAGTGCCTGTCCTCCCCGCTACCGTTAAAGCCACCTGGCGCGCCGCAGCTCTCCCTGACGCGCAGGTCGCCGTTACGTGGGATGTCCCCGAAGACACGTGGACGACCGCGGGCGTCAAGACCATCAACGGTACCGTGGCCGAGACCGACATTCCGGCGGTTCTGACCGTCAATGTGGTTGATGTGCCCGCCCCCACCGTCACGGCCGCCATCGCCGCCGGTGACAAGTTCCAGGGCGGAGCCTACGACCTGACCACTACCGCTTCCACTATCGCTGTGCCCAACACGCTCACCTACGCTTGGACCAAAGTGAGCGGCCCCGGCACCGTGACCTTCGGCAACGCGGCCATCGCCAACACCACCGTAACCTTCTCGGCCGAAGGCGACTACGTCCTGCAAGTGGCTGTCACCGACATCTATGCGCAGACGACCCCCAAGAC
>JAVBPF010000056.1:0-18240 GCA_031549735.1 Oscillospiraceae bacterium | reverse complement strand
AACCAGATGGTGCTGGGCAAGCACTCGGGGCATCATGCCTTTGCCGGACGCCTGGCCGAGTTGGGCTACGAGCTGTCCGAGGCCGAGATCAAAGCCGCCTTCGAACGGTTTAAGGAGCTGGCCGACAAGAAAAAAGTGATCCATGACCGGGATCTGGAGGCGCTGATCGGCGCGCGCGAGGACGAGTATCCGGGGCAGGTGTCGCTTGAGCATTTTGTCATCAACGCGGGTACCACCATCGACGGCACGGCCATCATCCGGCTTAGGGTCGGGGAACAGGTGGTACAGCAGGTGGCCATGGGCGACGGTCCTATCGACGCCGCTTTTCAGGCCATCAACACCATCGTGGGCAAGACATTTGTGCTGGAGAGCTACCAGTTGGGCGCGGTCACGGAGGGCGGCGACGCCATGGGCGAGGCCATCCTGCGGTTGAGTTTGGACGGCAAAACCGTGACCGGCCGGGGGCTGTCTACCGATGTCATTGAGGCCACCATCAAATCGTACATTCACGCGGTGAACAAGCTGCTGGCGTGATACATTGATTTATACTTGCCCATACGAACGAGGGAGGTGCTGCCTTGTCAGAGCGCATAGAAATCCTGGATACCACGTTGCGCGACGGCGCACAGGCCGACGGCGTCTCTTTTTCGGTTGAGGACATGCTGGGCATCGTGCAGGCGCTGGACGATTTTGGAATTCCGCTCATAGAAGCGGGTCACCCGGCGCTTTCTCCCAAGGACGCCGACTTCTTCAAAGCGGCGCGTAGAAAAACGTTCCAAACGGTGCGGTTGGCGGCCTTTGGCGCGACACGGCGCAAGGAGTTGACCGCCGAAAGTGATCCGCAGGTGCAGGGGTTTTTGGCGTCGGGTGCGCCGGTGGCGTCGGTGTTCGGCAAGTCGTGGACACTGCACACCGAGACGGTGCTGAAGTGTACCCCAAGTGAGAACCTGGACATGATTTTGGACACGGTCTCCTTCCTGACCGCGCAGGGGATGGAGGTCATTTTTGACGCCGAGCACTTTTTCGACGGCTATCGCGCCGACCCCGGCTATGCGCTTGAAACGCTCAGGGCGGCGGCGCGCGGCGGGGCGCGTACGCTCTGCCTTTGCGATACCAATGGCGGTACATGGCCGAGGGAGATTTCTGATGTGACCGGACATGTGGTCAGGATGTTTTCCCTGCCGGTCGGCATCCACTGCCACAACGACAGCGGCCAGGCCGCCGCGTCCACACTGATGGCGGTGCAAGCCGGGGCGACGCATGTGCAGGGCACCATCAATGGGATCGGGGAGCGGTGCGGCAACGCCAATCTCTCGACGGTTTTGGGCGCGTTGGCTTCCCAAGCAGGCAAGCCGGTTGTGCCCGATCTGTCCCGGCTGACCTACACGGCGCGGCGTGTGGCCGAAATCGCCAACGTCTCCATCGCCAAAGGCGCGCCCTATGTGGGCGACAGCGCCTTCGCGCACAAAGCCGGGATGCACGTCGACGGGGTACTGAAGGAACCGGCGGCCTTCGAGCACATCGATCCGATGGCGGTCGGCAATCACCGGCGGCTTATCGTGTCCGAAATGGCCGGGCGGTCGGCGGTGCTGGCGCTTGTCCGGCAATTTGAACCCTCGGTGCCGTCCGACAGTCCGCTCATCACGGCCATGCGGGACGTGCTGAAGGAGCGGGAGAGCGCCGGATATCAGTACGAGGGCGCTCAGGCTAGCTTCGCGCTGCTTTGGAGGCGGCTCTCGAAAACGTACAAGCCGAGCTTCCGGCTGCATCATTTCAAGACCATCGGCGAGCATCTGGACGACGGCGCGGCCATGGCGGTCATTAAGATTTCGGTGGACGACGTCACCGAGGTCTCGGCCGCCGAGGGCAACGGGCCGGTCGATGCGCTGGATGCCGCGCTTTCGCGGGCGCTGGAGGTTTTTTATCCGCAGGTGGCCGATATTCGGCTGATCGACTACAAGGTGCGTGTTCTCAATTCTGAGAAGGCCACCGCCGCCCGAGTGCGCGTGCTCATCACCAGTACCGACGGCTCCGAGGTATGGACGACGGTCGGGGTGTCGACCGACATCATTCAGGCCAGCTTCGAGGCGCTCACCGACGCGGCCGAGTACAAGCTGCTCTGCCTGTAGAGAGCCTGGAGGGCTTTGAACTGTAAGGGGATGACGCATCGTGTCAATGACCATGACACAGAAGATACTGGCCGCCCATGCTGGACTCAGTGAAGTTTCGCCCGGCCAGTTGATCGAGACTGACGTCGATTTGGTGCTGGGCAACGACATCACATCGTCGCTGGCCATCGAGGCTATGGAAGAGGCCGGGCTGGACCGCGTGTTCGACCCGGACAAGATCGCGCTGGTGCTGGATCACTTCACACCCAACCGCGATGTGAAGGCGGCGCGGCAGTCGTCGGTCACGAGGTCGTTTGCGCAGAAACACGGCATCGCGCATTTTTATGATGTGGGCCGCGCGGGCATTGAGCACGCGTTGCTACCCGAACGGGGGCTTACAGCGCCCGGCGAGCTGATCATCGGCGCCGACTCGCATACCTGCACCTACGGCGCGCTCAACGCCTTTTCCACCGGCGTCGGGTCGACCGACATGGCGGCAGCCATGGCGACCGGGCGATGCTGGTTCCGCGTTCCGGAGGCGCTGTCGGTCGTTTTGCGGGGTACACTGCCGCCGTTTGTAACGGGCAAGGATGTCATCCTGCATCTGATCGCTTGGCTGGGCGTGGATGGCGCGTGGTATCAGTCGCTGGAGTTTTCAGGACCGGGCGTCGCGGCGCTGTCGATCGACGACCGGTTTACCATCGCCAACATGGTCATTGAGTGCGGCGCCAAGAATGGTCTTTTTCCCTGTGACGATGTGACGCGCGCCTATCTGTACGGCCGGGTGACGCGGCCCTTCCGTGAGGTGATGCCCGACGACGGCGCGTCCTACGTGCGCACACTGACCGTCGATCTTTCGGCGCTTGAGCCGCTGGTGGCCTGTCCGTCGTTGCCGTCCAATGTGGCTCCGGTCGGAACGCTTAACGGTGTCAAAGTGGATCAGGTGGTGATCGGGTCGTGCACCAACGGGCATCTGTCCGACCTTCGCGCGGCGGCGGTGATTTTGAAGGGGCAACAGGTGGCGCATGGTGTGCGCTGCCTTGTCATCCCGGCCACGCAGGAGATCTATCTGCAGGCCGCCCGTGAGGGACTGCTGGCGACGTTTGTCGAGGCCGGAGCGGCGGTGTCCGCGCCGACCTGCGGGCCCTGTTTGGGGGGTCATATGGGCATTCTGGACGAGGGTGAGGTCTGCCTGGCGACCACCAACCGGAATTTCGTCGGGCGCATGGGGCATCCCGGCTCCAAGGTCTATCTGGCCGGCGCGCCGGTGGCGGCGGCCACGGCGGTGGCCGGATGCATCACGGCGCCGTGATTTGTTGTAGATAGCGCTGTATCTGTCCTCGAAATGAGAACAATACGTTCCTTTCGGACGGGAGGTCTGTCAATGAAAACCTATCTCTTTGGCGACAACATCGACACCGATGTCATCATTCCCGCGCGTTATCTGGACACGACCGACGGGCCGACGCTGGCGGCGCACTGCATGGAGCATGTGGATCCGACCTTTGCCGACACGGTTGAGCCGGGCGACATCATCGTGGCCGGATTCAATTTCGGCTGCGGATCGTCCCGCGAGCACGCGCCGCTTGCCATCAAGGCGGCGGGCGTGGCCTGCGTTGTCGCGCGGAGCTTTGCCCGCATCTTTTACCGCAATGCCATCAACATCGGGCTGCCCATTTTGGAGTGTCCGGAAGCGGTCGGGGGTACCCGGGCGGGCGACGAGCTACGTGTCGACCTGTCGGCCGGTTCGGTTGAGAATCTCACAACGGGACAGACGTTCACGGCGCAGCCTCTGCCGCCCTTTGTTCAGGAGATTGTGGCGGCCGGCGGTTTGCTGGCGCGGACGGCACGAAAGGAGAATGGGGGATGAACATGCCTGAGGACATTGTGAATATCATTCAGATTGTCAAGAAACAGGGAAGCTCGCAGGACTACGATGAGAGCAAGGTCTACTATAGCATGGCGAGCGCCTCGGACGAGGCCGGACATCCGCTGCCCCAGGCCGCCCTGACGCAGATGACAGCCGAGGTCAGTGCGCGGGTGCGCACCGGCATGACTACGGCGGAGCTTCGGGGCATCATATTGGAGCGTCTGCGCTCGCGCGGATACGACGCGATTGCCGATACGTACGAAGAGGGCTGAGACGGCAAGTACATCACGACGAGCGGAGCGGATGGGCGGTATGACACAACAGACATCGAAATCCACTGAGGACGCGCCCGCGCGGAGCGCCCGTGTGCTGGTGTTGCGCGGCGACGGCGTGGGGCCGGAGGTCATCGCGCCCTGTCTGCCTATTTTGGAGACGGTGGGCGCGGCTTATGGTCTGTCGTTTGTCTTTGAGGAGGGCTTGCTCGGCGGCGCGGCCATCGACGCGTGCGGTACGCCTTTGCCGCAGGAGACGCTGGAGGCGGCGCGGCGCGCCGACGCGGTGCTGCTGGGCGCCGTCGGCGGGCCCAAGTGGGATCGCTACACCATCCGGCCGGAAGCCGGACTGTTGGGGATCCGCGCGGAACTTGGGCTGTTTTGCAACCTGCGCCCGGCACGGCTGTTCCCGGTGCTTTCGCGCCTGAGCCCACTCAAGAGACCGGAGGAAGACGGGGGCTTCGACTTGATGATCGTACGCGAGTTGACCGGCGGGCTGTATTACGGCCCGAGAGCTTATAACAACGAACGGGCGCACGACACCATGGCTTATACACGTGCCGAAATCGAGCGCATCGGCCGCCGCGCCTTTGCATTGGCGCGGTCGCGAAGGAAGAATTTGGTCAGTGTGGACAAGGCCAACGTACTGGACAGCTCCCGGCTTTGGCGGGATGTGATGCACGGGCTCCGGGCAGACTATCCGGAGGTGGTATATGCTGACATGCTGGTCGACAATGCCGCCATGCAGCTGCTGCGTCGGCCGGACGATTTTGACGTGCTGGTTACCGAGAATACATTCGGTGATATCCTGTCCGACGAGGCCGGCATGTGCACCGGCTCCATCGGTCTGCTGCCATCGGCCAGTCTGAGTGAAGGGACAATCGGGCTCTATGAGCCGGTTCACGGCTCGGCACCCGATATTGCGGGCAGAGATGAGGCCAACCCGTTGGCCGCCATTCTCTCGGCGGCGCTGATGCTGCGGTTCTCTTTCGGCTTGGACGCGGCGGCACAGCTAGTGGAAAATGCCGTTGAGGCGGCGCTGGGAGAGAGTCCGCTCACGCGTGATCTGACCGGTGCGGACGGCCCGGCCTGTTCGACCGGCGATATGGGCAGACGGGTGCTGGCGCATGTGCGGACAGCCCTGTCCGGCATGTAGAAGCTTAGGAAGGGGTGGGTTCCGTTGACGGTTCGAGAGATGTTTCGAAATCCTGAGGGCATATCGGAGCAAGTCGTTGTTTCGGGGTGGCTGCGCTCGGTGCGAGATTCCAAGCGTTTCGCCTTTTTTGAGCTGAACGACGGCTCCACCGTGGCATCGGTACAGGTGGTGCTGGACGAGAACCTTCCCGGATTTGAACGATGGGTCAAGCTCAACGTGGGCGCGGCGGTGGTGGTCACCGGCCGCGTCGTTTTGACGCCCGAGGCGCGCCAGCCGTTTGAGATCAAGGCCGAGACGGTTGAGGCGGCGGCCTCGTCGACGCCCGACTATCCGCTGCAGAAGAAGCGGCATTCCATGGAGTTTTTGCGTACGCTCACCCACCTGCGGCCGCGCACCAACACGTTCCATTCGGTGTTTCGCATCCGCAGCGAGGCCGCGTTTGCCATCCACGACTTTTTTCACAGCGAGGGTTTTGTGTTGGCGCACACGCCGCTTATCACCGGCTCGGACGCAGAGGGCGCGGGAGAGATGTTCCGCGTGACGACACTGCCCGACCGTGACCCGCCGCTCAACGCAACCGGACAGGTCGATTACGGTGCCGATTTTTTCGGCAAGCCGACGCACCTGACCGTATCTGGCCAGTTGGAGGCCGAGGCGTTCGCGCTGGCTTTCGGCAAGACGTATACCTTCGGGCCGACCTTTCGCGCCGAGCACTCCAACACGCCGCGCCATGCCGCCGAGTTTTGGATGATCGAGCCGGAGATGGCTTTCGCCGATCTGAACGACGATATGCTGCTGGCCGAGCGGATGGTGAAGCACGTCGTCGGGCATGTATTTGACAGCTGTCCGGCCGAGCTGGAGTTCTTAAATTCGAGAATTGACAACGGTCTGCTGGCCAGACTGGCGGCGCTACGGGACGCGCCCTTTGAGAGCATGACCTATTCCGAAGCGATTCTCACATTGGAGAAATGCCGGGAACCGTTCGACTATCCCGTCTCATGGGGGTGCGACCTGCAGACCGAGCATGAACGCTATCTCACCGAGCAGGTCGTAGGTCGCCCGGTGTTTGTCACCGACTATCCGGCCGCGCTGAAGGCGTTTTACATGCGCCTGTCGGACGACGGGCGCACCGTCGCGGCCATGGATTTGCTCACGCCGGGTACGGGCGAACTGATCGGCGGCAGTCAGCGTGAGGAGCGGCTGGACGTGCTGACCGAGCGCATGCGGGCGCATAAGCTTGAGCCGGAGAGCTACGGCTGGTATCTGGATCTGCGGCGCTACGGCGGCGTCAAGCACGCCGGGTTTGGGCTGGGGTTTGAGAGAATGGTCATGGTGCTGACCGGCATGAGCAACATCCGGGATGTGCTGCCATTCCCGCGCACGGTGGGGACGTGCGGGATTTAGAGGACTCTTTTTTGTAGACAGTGGCATCGGATAGTGATACAATATCGCTTAAAAAATGAAGATGCAGGAGGGGGGAAGCCTCAGTGAATGAGAGAATGAAAAAAACCCGGAGACTGACGCTGATCAGCCTTTTTGTCGCCATTGAGCTGCTCGTGGGGCTGACGCCCAACCTAGGGTTCATCCGTGTGAATGTGTTTACCATCACCATTATACACATTCCGGTCATCATCGGCGCCGTTTGTCTGGGACCAAAGGTGGGCGGCCTGTTGGGGTTTGTTTTCGGACTGACGTCGTTCATGAACGCCACCTTCTTCAATGTCAATCCTATCGAATCCCCGGTATTCACACCGTTTTACGGGAACAGTGCCTTTCCTGGCAATGCCTGGAGTTTGGTCATCTGTTTTTTACCCCGGATTCTGGTCGGCGTTGTGGCCGGGTGGTTGTTCATCGCGCTGAGAAGGGTCAAGTTCAACGAGATTGTTTCGCTCAGCATTGTTGGGATTGTGGGCTCGCTGACCAACACGGTGCTTGTACTGGGCGGCATCTACCTTTTCTTTGGGCAGCCCTACGCAGCGGCCTATGACATGGCGTTTGAGGCCCTCTTGGGGGCAATGTTTGCCGTATTCACCACCAATGGGCTGATTGAGGCCGGCATTGCTTTGGTGGCTACGGCGGCCATCGCCAAGGCCCTCCTGGCTTTCATGCGCCGACGAGCATAGATCCACGAGCAGACGGGCATAAATCCAGCGATATGTATTGAGAGAACAAAATTTTGTGATACGAAGGGGAAGTCTCTGTGCGAATCATCGATCAACTGAGCCAATCCCAAAAAGAAGAGCTGCTGCGCACACTTGCGCAGGAGTACGAAGCCTATTGCGCGCGCGGCCTCAAGCTCAATATGGCGCGCGGCGTGCCCGGAACCGATCAGCTGGACATGAGCGAGGAGCTGTTGGGGATTCTGTCCGCCAACGAGCAGTGCCTCGACAACGGTATCGACGTGCGCAGCTATGGTACTTTGGAAGGGCTGCCCGAGGCCCGGGCGCTGATGGCGGGCATCATGGATGTGTCGCCCGACGAGCTGATGATCGGCGGGTCGTCCAGCCTCAATTTGATGTTTGATATGATCGCCCGTGCCGTGTCATTGGGTGTGACAGAGAGAGCCAAACCTTGGGGGCGTGACGGTGTCAAATTTTTGTGCCCCGTACCGGGATATGACCGCCATTTCGGTGTGACCGGTCTGTTTGGCTTTGAGATGATCCCGGTGCCGATGACCGCGACCGGCCCCAATATGGACGTGGTCGAGCGGCTGGTCAAAGATGAATCGGTCAAGGGCATGTGGTGTATTCCCCGTTATTCCAATCCCACCGGTGTCACCTATTCGGATGAGACGGTCGACCGCATCGCCGCGCTCAGTCCGGCGTCGCCCGACTTCCGTGTGTTTTGGGACAACGCCTACGCCGTACACGATCTCTATGACACGACCGATCCGCTCAAGAATGTTTTCGAGGCTTGCCGGGCGGCGGGGCATCCAGAGCTGGTCATCCAGTTTGCCTCGACCTCAAAGATTTCCTTCCCGGGCGGCGGCATTTCGGCCATCGCGGCCGGGCCGCAGACGCTTGCCTGGATCCAAAAGTGCATGTTCTATCAGACCATTTGCTTTGACAAGATCAACCAGCTGCGCCATGTGCGGTATTTCAAAAACCTCGACGGTGTGCGCGCGCATATGCAGCGCCATGCCGAGCGTCTGCGTCCCAAATTTGAGGCGGTATGGGAAACGTTTGACGAAAATTTAACCGGCTGGGGCGATTGGACCCGTCCGCGCGGCGGTTATTTCATCAGTCTCGATGTGGCTCCCGGCACCGCGAAAAAGTCGGTGGCGCTGCTCAAACGCGCCGGGGTGCAGATGACGCCGGCCGGCGCGACCTGGCCCAACGGCGTAGACCCGGAGGACAAAAACATCCGCGTGGCGCCGACCTATCCGTCGGTGTCCGAGTTGAGGCTGGGCATGGAGCTTCTGTGCGTCTGCGCCAAGCTGGCCGCGCTGGGCTATGAGGAGGAAGCGATATGAGCGACTCTCTGATCGGGCACGACCGCTACGAATCGCCGTTGTGTTCGCGGTATGCCTCGCAGGACATGATGTATATTTTTTCGCCGGACAAAAAATTCATGACATGGCGTCAGCTTTGGATTGCGCTGGCCCGCAAGGAAAAGGAGCTGGGGCTGTCCATTACCGATCAACAGATTGCGCAGATGGAGGACAACCTCTCGCCGATCCCCTATGACCGTGCCGCGCACTGGGAGAAAATCCTGAGGCATGATGTGATGGCGCATATCCACGCCTACGGCGAGCAGTGCCCTGACGCGCGTCCGATCATCCACCTGGGCGCGACCAGCTGCTATGTCGGCGACAACACCGACCTGATTCTGATGCGCGAGGCGATGCAATTGCTTCGCGACAAGGTCGTGGCCGTACTGCTGGCGCTTGCCGACGCGGCCGAACAGTACCGAAACACGCCCACATTGGGCTATACGCACTTTCAGCCGGCGCAGCTCACCACGGTGGGCAAGCGCATAACGCTCTGGATGCAGGAGCTGCTCCTGGATTTGGAGGAGCTGGATTTCCGCATTGAAACGCTGCCGTTTTTGGGCTCCAAAGGCACGACCGGCACGCAGGCCAGCTTCTTGGAGCTGTTTGGCGGCGATCACGAAAAGGTAAAGGCGCTGGATGTGGGCATCGCCAAAGCGTTTGGCTTTGACCGGTTGGTGCCGGTTTCGGGGCAGACCTATTCCCGCAAAATCGACGCCGCTGTGCTGTCAACGCTGTCGGGACTGGCGCAGAGCGCCTCAAAATTCGCCACCGACATGCGGTTGCTGTCCCATCTCAAGGAGGTGGAGGAGCCGTTTGAAGGGGGACAGGTCGGCTCGTCGGCCATGCCGTACAAGCGCAATCCCATGCGCTGTGAGCGCATCTGCGCGTTGGCACGGTTTGTCATCGCCGACGTACAAAACACGGCCATGACCGCCGCGTCGCAGTGGATGGAGCGAACACTGGACGATTCGGCCAACAAACGACTGTCGGTGCCCGAGGCTTTCCTGGCCTGCGACGCCATCTTGAACATCTACCAGAACGTGGCGCGCGGCCTGACCGTGCATGAAGCGGTCATCGGCAAGCACGTGATGGAGGAACTGCCGTTTATGATCACCGAAAATATTCTGATGGACGCGGTGATGAAGGGCGGCGACCGCCAGACGTTACATGAGAAAATCCGCGTACACTCGGTGGCGGCGGGCGCTGTGGTCAAGGATCAGGGGCTTCCCAACGACCTTGTCGCGCGCATCGCGGGCGATCCCGCTTTTGGGCTTACTGAAGAGGAGATTTTGGCCGGTTGCGATCCACGGCGGTATGTGGGGCGTGCGCCGCAGCAGGTGGAGGAGTTTTTGGCGGCGGTGCGTCCGATGCTTAAGCGCTATCAGGCTGCGGATTGCGAAGCGCTCTCGGTCTGATTGGCTGGTGTGTTTTCCCTGAATTTACGCATAATGACGAAGAAATCATGTTAATTTAACCAAGGTTCGTGCATTATTGTTGTGTATTTTGCCTTGAATCGATACCGCTTCTCATGCTACAATAACATATATAGAACTCTCGGAAGTTCTCTTGGTTTTGTCAGGATCACGGATGATCTGGGCGGTCGATTCCAGTCGGGCGCGCCGGAAACCGAGGAGGAAAAAGTAGTATGCAGAAAATGCGTGGAAAAGGCTTGGGGCTGGCTGTCAAGCAGATCGTTTCGATTTTGCTGGTGGCCTGCCTCGTTTTTTTGCCGGTCGTCATGCTTTTGACGTCCAGCGCGGATCGGATGGTGACCGAGAACGTGCTGGAAAAAGCGGAAGAAATGGCCGTTGGCTATGGACGGTATACGGAAAACACCATGAATAACATGGCCGTTCTTGTTCGCACCTTGGCGCGGGACTTTATGGCGCTGCGCACTGAAGGCGTGACCGAGCGGATGGTCTTCAACCGGATGCTGATGACCCAGATGGAGTCGTCCGACAACCTTTCGGCCGTGTGGACCCTTTGGGAACCCGACGCGTTGGACGGCCGCGACGCGGAGTATGCCAACACAGATGGGTACGACGGCACCGGGCGGTATCAGAACTGGCTGGTTCGGGACGGCGCTTCCATCGAGCGCTTTCTGATTGAGGACTATATCGATCCCGAGGTGAACGATTATTATTATCTCGCCATGGAATCCAAACGCGAGACTATATTGGAGCCGTATGTGGACACCGAGCTTGGAGAACACGCGCTTGTCACGTCTGTAGTCGCGCCTCTCGTCGCCGACGGGCAGGCCATGGGTGTGGTCGGTGTGGACGTCCGCCTGGGAGAGTTGCAGGAAACCTTCTCCGGGATTGCGCCCTATGACACCGGCTATGTCAGCCTCATCAGCGACACGGGCTTGTATATTACCAACCCCGATGCGGAAAAAGTACTGACGACCATTGATTACGGCGATCCGGAAATCCTTGTGCAGCTGAACAGCGGAACCCTGTACAAGGCGCAGTACGGGGATGACTATAAGGTGTTTGTCCCGGTACGCATCGGCGAAACCGGTAAATATTGGGGACTAGAGGTCAGCATCCCGATGAGTGTCGCTCTTTCCGACGTCTCCGACATGAAAAACCTGAACACCATTCTCATTTTTGCAGGGCTGTTGATTCTGGCTGTCTGTGTCATTTTACTGGTACGCAACATCACGGCGCCGATTCGCCGCATCTCCCAGGCCGCACAGAGCTTGAGCGAGGGGCAAACCGACGTGGTGGTGCACCTGAAACGCAGGGATGAGATCGGTGTGCTGGCTGACAGCTTCGGGCAGATGTGCCAACGTATTCAGAGCCTTACCGGTGAGATGGGTAAGCTGTCCCGGGCCATTCTGGACGGTCGGCTGGATTACCGGGTTTCGTTGGAGAGCTACAGCGGGGAATACCGCATGCTGGTGGGCCATATGAACGAAGTGGCCGACTCTGTCAACACCTTGATGACGACGCTTCGCGATACCTCTACCGATGTCGCGCGCTCGTCCCAACAGATTTCTTCTGCCAGCCAGCAGATGGCGCAAGGGGCCACCGAGCAGGCGGCCTCTCTGGAGCAACTTACCAACACGGTGTCCGGCATTGCCGACAAAACACGCCAGAATGCAGAGGGTGCCAAGACTTGCCAGTCTGTCACGTCGGATGTCATTCAGAGCGCCCATGAGGGCAGCGGAAAAATGCGGGACTTACGCGTCTCGGTTGATGATACCAGTAAGGCTACGCAGAGCATATCGGTCATTCTCAAATCCATTGACGACATCGCGTTCCAGACCAACATTCTGGCACTCAACGCGGCGGTGGAGGCTGCCCGAGCCGGTCAGCACGGCAAGGGGTTTGCCGTTGTTGCCGGAGAGGTGCGCACGCTGGCCACCAAGAGTTCGCAAGCCGCGCAGCAGACCGGCCAGCTGATTGAGGAAATCCTGACGCGTACCAGCGAGGGTGTGGAACTGGCCGCCGCCACAGATGAATCGCTACGCAAAATTGTTGCGGGCATCGATCAGGCCAACCGCTATATTGTCGACATGGCCAATTCATCGAGTGAGCAGGCCGTGGCCGTCGGAGAAGTCAACTCGGTCCTGCAGCAAGTGTCGAACGTGGTGCAGGCCAACGCGGCCACAGCCGAGCAGAGTGCCTCGGCGGCGCAGATTATGTCCGAACAGGCGGGTGTGCTCAACGGCATGGTGGGTCGGTATCAACTTCTCGATGTCTCCCGCCCGGAAGGCCTTCCGCAGCGGCGCGCCCAGTGATATGCCCTATTTGATGCGGGCGCTTCGCGTCCGTTGAGGAGTAGCGTTTTGGGGGCGGCCATCGTGTGCCGAGAATCGTTGATTGGAAAATAAAGTCAGGCCCAATTGTCGCATTTCGGCGGCGATAGGGCTTGACTTTTTCTTGTGAGAATTATACGCTTGTAGGGTCCTTCGCTTGGCATGCGGCCTTTTCCTCACGGTGTCCACGCAGCAGCGCACCGGCGTCTGGACGTTTATGGGAGGCATCTCTATGGAACGAAAGCTCAATGAAGAATGCGGTGTATTTGCCATTCGCACCGCGCAAAACGACGCCGTCGGCACCACATACAACGCGCTGTTGGCTCTGCAGCACAGAGGGCAGCAGAGCGCGGGCATCGCGGCGCTGGACGGTACGGCCATCGCTTGTCACAAGGCACCCGGCCTGACCACGGAAGCCTTTTCGGCGGCGGACATTGATCGTCTGCCCGCGTCATCGATGGCCATCGGCCACGTGCGCTACGCGGCTTCCGGCGGTAGTCTGGTTTCCTCCGCCCAGCCCATTGTGGTTGAATATCTCAGAGGGAGGCTGGCGCTGGCCAACAACGGGCGCCTGTATAACGCCGAGGCGCTGCGGGCACATCTGGCATCTCGAGGATATGATTTCGAAATGCCGAGCGATAGCGCCGTTATCGCAGCGCTCATTGCCATGGAGGCACTGGCGGGTCATTCGCTCGAGAAGGCCGTGGCCCGGGCGGCGCGGCAGTTGCAGGGCGCGTTTTCTTTTGTCGTGTTGACCAGTCTGGGGCAGTTGATCGCGGTGCGCGACGCCCGCGGCTTCCGTCCGCTCTGCATCGGCCGGAGCGGGGATGACTTCGCGGTCGCTTCGGAAAGTTGTGCGCTGAGCTCTACCGGGTTTACCTTCGAGCGCGACATCGCGCCGGGGGAAATGGTTGTCATCGACCCGACCGGCGACATGCGCGCGCAGATGGTCTTACCCCGTGTTAAGAAGGGTTTGTGTATCTTCGAATATGTCTATTTTGCGCGGCCCGATTCGGACATCGACGGTCTGAGCGTCTATCAGGCGCGATTCAACGCCGGCAGGGTATTGGCCAAGGAATATCCGGTGAAGGCAGATATCGTTTGCGGCGTGCCCGACAGCGGCGTGGAGGCCGCGCAGGGCTATGCGGCGCAGAGCGGGTTGCCCTATACCTCCGGGTTTGTCAAGAACCGTTACATCGGGCGTAGCTTTATTTACCCCACGCAAGGGCAGCGGGAGGACGCCGTGCGGCTCAAGCTCAATCCGCTGCAGTCCAACCTGAGGGACAAGCGCGTCGTGATGGTCGATGACTCCATCGTGCGTGGCACCACCAGCGCCCGCATCATCAAAAGTCTCAAGCGGGCCGGTGCGCGCGAGGTGCATGTCCGCATTTCCAGCCCACCCTTCCGTCACGTCTGCCATTTCGGCACCGCCATCGACTCGCGGGACGACCTGATTGCCAACCGCATGACGCTGAACGAAATTCGGGAGCACATCGGTGCCGACAGCTTGGGCTTTATCAGTGTGGAGGGCCTGAAAAGGGCGTGTAAGAGCTGCCGCATCGGGATGTGTACCGGCTGCTTCACCGGCAGTTATCCGATGCAAGTCGAATAAACAAAGCTTATTTTGGCCGCGTTTGGGGGTTCATCTCCGGTTAACGCGGCTTTTGTTTTGAATGCATTCCAAAGGAGGCTGCGCTTTATGCGTGACTACGCGGCGGAGGAACAAAACCGTGTGGCCTTCATCCGGGGACGGATGGCGGAGGCCGGCGCGCACGGTATCGTATTCGGAAACAGCGGCGGCAAGGACTGCGCCCTGGTGGGCCTCCTGTGCCGGCGGGCCAGCGAGAACACGTGGGGCATTGTCATGCCCTGTGGTTCAAAGCGCAACTACGGACAGGACGCCGAGCACGCACGGCTGCTGTGTGAGCGGTTTGACATCCACAGCCTTACGGTCGATCTGACCGGCGTCAAAGACAGCCTGACCGACGCCATAACCGGGGGCACAGCGCTGGCAACAGCCGTGACGCTGTCCGACCAGGCCGCGCAAAACATCCCGCCCAGGCTGCGCATGACGACGCTCTACGCCGTTGCACAGAGCATGAACGCGCTGGTGGCCGGGACGGGCAACCGGTGTGAACGGTATATGGGCTACTTTACCAAGTGGGGCGACGGCGCGTGCGATTTCAACCCCATCGCCGATCTGACCGTATCTGAGGTCTACGAGTTTTTGCGCCATTTTGGCGCGCCGTCCGAAATCATCAATAAAGCGCCTTCGGCCGGCCTGTTCGACGGGCAAACCGACGAGCAGGAGATGCGCGTCACTTACCGTGAGATTGAGCAGGTGTTGAACGGACAAGGCGATGAGGTGTCCGCGCAGGCGCGCCAAACCATCGAGCGGGCGCACCGGAGCACCGGACACAAGCGGGATTTGCCCTGTTGCTTTGTGCCGCCCATCGGCCGGAAAAACGCATGATGACGGAGAGAGAACCATGAGAGTGCTTGTGGCCATGAGCGGGGGCGTCGACAGCGCCGCGGCCGCTTTGCTGCTGCGTGAGCAGGGACACGATGTCGAGGGCGTCACCCTGCGACTTTTTGATCGCAACATCGCGCCGGACGAGCAGGTGCGGCAGGGCATTGAGGACGCGCGAAGCATGGCCGCCAAGCTGGACATGGCGCATACCGTGCTGGATTTGCGCGAGACGTTCTCGCGGAGGGTCGTTGACAGGTTTGTCTCGGAGTACGCGGCCGGACGCACGCCCAATCCCTGCCTCGACTGCAACCGTGGCATCAAGTTCGGGGCACTGTTGGCATATGCACAGGCGCAGGGGTTCCACGCGCTGGCCACCGGCCACTACGCCATTGTGGAGCGCGACGGGTCGAGCGGCCGATTTGGGCTGCGCCGGCCTGTGGACGCGGCGCGCGACCAGAGCTATGTATTATATTCGCTGCGGCAGGAACAGCTTTCACGGGTGCTGTTCCCCCTGGGGCGTCTCACCAAGCCGGAGGCGCGCGTCATGGCCGAGCGGGCCGGGCTGGTCAGCGCACACAAGCGGGACAGTCAGGACATCTGCTTTATTCCGGAGGGGGACTACACCGCGCTTGTCGACCGGATGGTTCCGCCGACGCCGGGCGACATCCGTGACGCGAAGGGCGCGTTGCTGGGACGCCACAACGGGTTGACTCATTACACCATCGGGCAGCGGCGCGGTCTGGGCGTACCCGCGGCGCACCGGCTGTATGTGATCGGCAAGGATCGGCGCACCAACACGCTGCTTGTCGGCGAGGAGTCGGGGCTTTACCGGGGCACGCTGTTTTGCGCGGCGCCCAATTTCATCTCGATCGAGTTGCCGGAAGCGCCTTTGCGGGTGATGGTGCAGACGAGATACCATCAGACGCCGCTTTCGGCGGTGATCCGGATGGAGGGCGAAAATGTGCGTGTTGATTTCGACAGGGCGGTTCGAGCCGCCGCGCCGGGACAGGCGGCTGTGTTTTATGACGGAGACGCGGTTGTCGGTGGCGGGACCATCCTTGATGACCAATGATTCTCCTCTTCAAAAAAACATAAAAAGCCGGGGCGTACTCTACGTCCCGGCCTTTTGTACGGTTGATTCAGGCGTCCTCAGAGGTGGGCTTCTCGGTTTCCTGCTCGTCTTTGGACGGCCTTTCGCCTCTTGAGGGCTTCTCTCCGCTGAACATGTCACTGTGGTCTTTGCGGCCGCACAGGTGTGTGGTGCCGTCATAGGCGGCCATCTTTTCCTCGGCTTTAGTGTACTTCTTGTCGGCCTGTGCCTGCGTCAGCTGACCCTCCGCCACGGCGGCATTCAGTTTGTTTTTGGCCTCGGAAAGATAGGCCTGTTTGAACTCATCCACCTTACCGGCGGCGATCAGCAAGTCGCCGACCTTGCCGTCCTTGACCGCTTCCTTCACTTCGTCCTCGGTTTGACCCAGTACCTGCGCCGCGATGGTCAGGACATTTACGCGGATCTGGCCGTCATGACACTTGCGGCCCATAGATTCTTGCTCCGTGTCGGAAGATTTGCCGGCTGTCGGAGGATCCGTGATGGCGCTGTCCGGTGATGCGGATCCGTCCGGTGGCGCAGCGAGCTCCGGCGTGTTCGTGGTGGCCAGTGCCGTGACGCCCAATCCCAGTATCAGCGACACGACCAGACAGACGGACAAAATTCCGATGATTTTCTTCATGTTGGTGTACACTCCTTTTGAATCCTAGTATGCCCGCGGTGCCGATGAAATCACATGGCGTCCCCCTCCTTTCAAAAATTGGAATACCATCTTGCGTACCATGATTTCCGGAAGGGTCGCCCTTCCTTCATTTGAAGCGTTCGTGTCTAGCCATGCAGCTCGGACAGCGTGAGGGGCACCGTGACGGTTTGGCGGCTGCGGACGACCGTGATTTCGAGCGTGTCGCCTACCGCGTGCGAATTGAGGATTTCATTGAAGCTGTCCTGCCCGGAGATCGCGGCGCCGTCCACCGCCACAATGCAGTCACCCGACTGGAATGACAGGTTGCTTGATTCAGCAATGTACAGACCGAGCTGGTTGACGCGGTACATCATGGCGGTCTGCGCGTCGCTGATGTCGATAAGGGTGAGTCCGGTGTCGATTCGGCCGCGCACATAGCCATTTTCCAGAATGTCCTCTACGACGGATTTAGCAGAATCGATTGGGATGGCGAAGCCCAATCCTTCAATCTCCGATCCGGAGGATTTGGCGTTGACGATGCCGACCAGCTCGCCGTAAAGGTTGAACAACCCTCCGCCCGAGTTGCCGGGGTTGATGGCCGTGTCGGTCTGTAAAAGCGACATGGTCTCGCCGTCAATGGTGATTTCGCGATCCAGCGCCGAGAGAATGCCGCTGGTTACGGTGCCGCCCAGCTCGCCCAACGGATTGCCCACGGCAACCATCGTTTCGCCGATATTCAGTTCGGAGGAATTGCCCAATACGGCGGGTGTCAGACCCTCCGCCTCAATTTTCAGAACGGCCAGATCGGTTTTGGCGTCGGTGCCGATCAGCGTGGCCGCATATTCCTGCCCGTCGGACAGCCGGACGGTGATGCGGGAGGCGTCACTGATGACATGGTTGTTGGTGACGATATAGCCGTCTTCGCTGATGATGACGCCGCTGCCGGCGCCCTCGGTGATGAGCTGACCCATCCGGCCGCCCGTCATGACCGTCTCGGTTGAGATTTCCACGACCGTGTCCATGACGGTGGCGGCGGTGTCGGCCACCGTCATGGCCGCGTCGGATGAGCCATCGCCGGCGGCTACGGTGCGGATAACCGACTGATAGAGCACCTGACTGCCGGGGTCGGGCTGCTCCTCCTGAGCAAAGAGGTTCTGCGACAGATAGCCGCCGCCGAACCCGAACAAACCGGATAGTGCGACACAGAGCGCAATGGCGAGCGCGGACAGCCCCTTTTGGCGGCGCTTCGACGGCTTGGGCGGTTTGGCCGACCTGGGTTCTATCGGCACACTGAGCATATTGGGGTAGGCCGAGCAAGTCATGACCGCCTCATAAGCGGCGCTGCCGGCGCCCTCGGTGATGAGCTGACCCATCCGGC
>JAVBPF010000002.1:0-92741 GCA_031549735.1 Oscillospiraceae bacterium | reverse complement strand
GTTGCATTTCGGGCAGCAACCCTGATATGATTTCGTCATGAGAACTTGTCTCCTTTTCGGGAGGTACTTGGCTTTGTGACGAAACCATTGTACCGGATAGGATGACGAGTTCTCAACTTTCATTTAACTTTACAATACGGTCGAAAAGAAAGGGAGGTCAGAAAATATGAAACGCCTTTTGGGAGTGCTCGGGATATCCATTTTCCTCTTTTCGTTTGGCTTCGGGTGCGCCGGCTCTGCCGATTCCTCCGGCGACTCCGCCGAATCCAATTCCTCCGCGCCGTCACAGGAAGCGGAAAGCCCTTCGCCCAGCCCGGATGTCCTGGAAATTGATGAGCGTCTGTTCATTGCCCAGACCAACGACATCTTCACCAACACTGATGAATACTTGGGAAAAAGCATCAAGTATCAGGGGCTTTTCAAGACCCACTACTGGAATATGACCGACAAGTACTATTACTATGTCATCCGTTACGGGCCCGGCTGCTGCGCCAATGACGGCGAGGCCGGTTTTGAGGTCGCTTGGGACGGTGAAAGGCCCGAGGAGAACGATTGGTGCGAAGTGGTCGGTACGTTAGAATTTTACGAGGATGAAGGGGAGACCTATCTGCGCCTGGTACTGAGTTCTCTTGAGGTCTTGGAGGAGCGCGGGCAGGAGTATGTAACCGCTTGACAAGCTTCCTTGGTTCCCTATAAGGCGCGGCGGCACAAAAGTGCTGCCGCGCCTCTTTTGTATCTCTTTTCGCGCGGAAATTCCTTATTGTACAAGCTGCTGAATCATGATATTCTGTATGTGCTCATTCTATACCTTTTATCGGGAGGCCTTGCCTGTGAACAGAGAGGAAATATTTGCGCTGATGAATCGGAATCCTGCCTTTGCACTGGCCACATCGGAGAACAATATCCCCAAGGTGCGGTATGTCCTGATGTTCCGCGCCGACGAGGACGGCATCCTTTTTCACACCAGCCCGATCAAAGCACTGTACGGCCAATTGGAATCCAATCCGAACGCCGAGCTTTGCTTCTATGATCCGGAGACAAACACACAAGTGCGTGTCAGCGGAACCTTTGAGCAAGTGGACGACCTGGCGCTGAAAGAGGAGATCGTCAACCATCCTACCCGCGCATTTCTCAGGGAGTTTCGCGACAGCGGCGCCCTGCCGGACTTCTACAACAATCTAAAGGTGTTCCGATTGAAAAACGGTCAAGCCGTCGCTTGGACCATGGAGACCAATTTCGCGCCCAAAACGATTGTTGAGCTCTAAGTCTTCAGCATAAGGTTTTTTCCATTGCCGGGAACCTTTTCACCTGCGTCTTCGTCCAATAGGGTATCCAATGATGGTATAGGAGTGGTATGTATGAAACGCATCCTTTCCCTGTTCCTGACCCTGGCGCTTCTTTTGCCCTGCCTTGCGTATATTCCGGCCGCTTCGCTGGTCACGGAAAACGCCCCTGTGCCCGAGGAGGGCATGGTCGCCATCACCGCCATTTCGAGCGAACTGAGTGATCTGGAGCTCTACCTGCACATCGGAAGCCCCATCGCACTGTCCAATGGACAGATTCTCCCGCTCGATCCCAACAACCCGGGTCTGGTGCCTGTCATCCATAAGAGCCGAACCCTGGTACCGCTGCGCATGATCAGCGAGTACTTCGGCGCCGTTGTGGACTATGACGATACCAACCGCACCGCGCTGCTGAACGTGGGTGGCAAAGAAGCTTCCTTCCCCATTGGAAAGAACTACTTCACGCTGGACGGCCAAAAGGTTGACCTGGACACCGAGACGTTGCTGATCTCCGGCCGCACCTTCGTTCCGCTGCGCGTCATTTGCGAGCAGGTGCTCGGCATGCATGTGGACTACAGGGACAGCGTCATCTACATCGCGCAGAGCGCCGCGCTCTCCGACACAACCGTTCAGGACGTCAAGTCGAAGATCGGCATGTTCCTGAAGGTCCCCTCGCTCAGCGCGCTGAAAAAGGCGCTGGCCGCGAGCAACGATTCCAAAGGAGTCGATGGAGAGAGAGACCAAGGCGAATCTGGGGTCATCGACGAAATCCCTCCCATCAGTGCTCCAAGCGAAATGCCCCAAACGGATGACTCCGCCGCCGCGGGAGAAAGCGGCTACTCTTCCACCAATACGCAGGTTGAAGGCGTGGACGAGGGCGACATCATCAAGACCGACGGCCAGTACATTTACATCGTCGCCAACAACCTGCTCAAAATCGTAAAGGCTGACAAAGGCAAAATGACGCAGGTGGCTTCCGTGTCGTTGGGTGACAATGTATACGCCTCCGAGATGTACATCGACAAGGGTCGTGTCGTCGTTGTGGGTTCTCGTTGGGAATACAGCAACGGCACAGGAGAAGGCGCCCGGTTTGCCGACGATTACTACTACTGGGGCTGGAGCAAGAATTATGCCAGCCTGACCGTGTTCGACACCTCCGACATCACGGCCCCACAAATACTCCGTTCGTATGAGATTGAAGGCAGTTATGCTTCCTCCCGCAAACAAGGGAGCAATGTCTATCTGGTGACAAACCATTATTCTTGGGCAGACAACAGCGACCCGCGCCCGTTGGTCAGAGAGGGCGCGAAATCCTACGCGCTGCCGCTCGACTGCATTATGCTGGCGCAGGGCAGCGACAATCAGGAGTTCCTCACCATCACCGCGCTGGACATCGCCGACGCGAGCGTGCCCGTAGCCAGCGAGTCGATCACGGGCAGTGGATATGTGACCTATATGTCCAACAGCGCGCTCTACATCGCCATGCCGAAGTACGATTATGCCAATGATAAATCGACACTGAGCATCGCCCGCTTCTCGGTAAACGGCTCCAAGATCGGCTATATGGGTTCGGGGACAGTTGAAGGCAATGTAGACGACCAGTTCAGCATGGACGAGAACAACGGCTATCTGCGCATCGCCACGACGCTCTGGTGGCCGGAAGCCAAGAATAACCTCTACATACTGGACGGCAACATGGATGTCTGCGGTTCGGTTCTGGGTTTTGCCCCCGACGAGAGCATCTATTCCGCGCGTTTCATGGGCAACCGCGGTTATGTCGTAACCTTCCGCCAGGTCGACCCGCTCTTTGTGTTTGATCTCAGCGACCCCAATAATCCCGCAATCGTGGGACAGCTCAAGGTGCCCGGCTTCTCCAGCTATCTGCATCCGGTATCGGAGAATGTGCTGCTGGGCGTGGGACGCGATGTGTACGACATCTACCGCCGCGACCGTAACGGCAACGAGGTTGTGGTCGGTCAGCAGACCGGCGGCCTGAAAATCTCTTTGTTCGATGTGTCCGACGCCGGCGTTCCGAAGGAACTCGACACACTCATTCTCGGTGAGGCCTCAGCCTATTCGCCGCTTCTGTACAACCATAAAGCCGCCATGTTTAAGACCGACGAGAGCCTTTTGGCCTTCCCGGCTGAGCTGTACGACGAGGGTTGGGAGACCTCCTTCAACGGCGCGCTGCTCATCTCTTACAAGAACAACAAGTTGACCGAGCGCGGCCGGATTGAGGCGGAGGATCTCTATGGCTCGGATGATTGGGGCAACGTCCTAAGCACCGAGCAGCGTCTGGTCTATATCGGATCAACCCTCTACTACCTGCAGGACGGGCTGCTCAGCAGCTATGACCTGGCCGGTCTGAATCAGATTGCGAGCCTCAATCTCACCGTCTGACCTTGCGTTAAAACCATTCGTTCATAGGATGGCGACGCCGATGTCCAACCATCGGCGTCGCCCGTTTCTTCACCCCGGCATTGCGTAACGTACTGGGGAGTATCGGAGCATCTAAAACAGGGGAGTGAGCTTCATGAACGCTGACGCTGTGATTGCGCTCGTGATTACAGGGGCGATTGGACTCCTGCTGGCCGTGATGGGTGTTGTCCTTCTGTTAGGACACGGCGCGTTTCTGATCGCCGGATACAATACGATGCCCACGGAGGCCAGGGCAAAGTACGACCAGCGCGCGCTGTGCCGCTTCACGGGCAAGCTGCTTCTGGCGCTGGCGCCCTGTTGCCCCGGTATAGGCCTGGGCGCTGTGCTCGATTGGGTATGGCTTACCATAGCGTCCGTGACGGTTCTGCTGGTCGCGGTTGGCTGGGCCGTCGTCTACGCCAATACGAAGGGTCGTTTTTTGAAGTAGGCTTGGCTATCGAGCGGCGGAGCCCACCGCATGCAATTCGCTCGTTCTATCTTCTTGACACCGCCCGCTTCCTCAGTTATAATAATTCTGCTCTCCGTTGCCATTATGCGCGGACAGCGTTTCGGGGTGTGGCACAGGTGGTAGTGTGCTTGGTTCGGGACCAAGAGGCCGTGGGTTCGAGTCCCACCACTCCGACCATGCGAAGTGTCCTTGTGGGATGTAACAATCTCACAAGGACATTTCGCTTTTATACGACCCTTTGCGCCTGGGTGCAGCACACGGCTACCCCTTTTCATATTTCCGCTTTGCATACAAACCGCCCTCCAGAGAACACTAACCATATTCTTTGGGAGGTGCTCTGATGCGTCTGAAAGGGTTCCGCGTCCTATGCCTGCTGTTGGCCATCGGTCTGTTTGGCTTCACTGCCGGGGCGGCCGGTTACGGCCAACGCCGCAGTCTGTCATATCTCTACGGCGGCAATACGTCCATTTACGAAAACAACGTAAGCCGAACCCGGGACTGCCTCAACACCTTGGTGCCCTGTTACTTTGGCATTACCGGCAGCGGCGCGCTGCTGCGGGAGAGCTCGATGGACGCGACGTTTCTGCGGGACATGAAATCAAAGGGCGTCCAAGTCATCCCGTATGTGGGCAATCACTGGGATCAGGATAAGGCGCGGGCGGCGCTGGCCAATCGCAAGATTTTCGCACAGGCAATTGGCGACATGGTACGCGGCTACGATCTGGACGGTATTGACATCGACATCGAAAACATCAACGAGAAGGATAGGGACAACTTCACAGATCTTATCCGGCTGATTCGCGCCAATCTCCCGGATGGCAAGGTTCTCAGCGTCTGCGTACCGGCCAACCCCAACGGTTGGACGGTCGGGTGGCATGGCGCGTATGATTATGCCAAGCTGGCGCAATACTGCGATTACCTCTTTATCATGACCTACGACGAATCATGGCAGGGCGGCCCGGCCGGCCCGGTCGCGTCCTATTCCTTCATTGAAAACTCAATCAAATACGCTCTGACCAAAACAAACAAGGACAAGATTGTCATCGGGCTACCGTTCTACGGGCGCTATTGGGTCGAAGGGCAGACTTCGGGCGGCGCGGCCTTTACCGTGAGCGATATCGAAAATCTGACGTCACGATACAATGCCAGGGTATGGTACGACAACGCGCACCAATGCGCCAGAGCTACCATGACCATCACGGCGGCCGATGTCAACACCGGCATCTGGGGCGGCAAAAAGTTGAGCGCGGGCGTCTATGACATCTGGTATGAAAACGAAACGTCCTACGAAAAAAAGCTGGCGCTGGTTCGCAAGTATGACGTTTTAGGGGTCGGAAGTTGGGCATTGGGACAGGAGCCGGAGCATATCTGGGAACACTATCGCCGCTGGCTGATGGGTCTGCCCTTCACCGACATTGAAAACCACTGGGCCGAGGAAAATATCGTGCGTCTGTTTGAGGCCGGCGTCATTTCGGAGTCCAAGAGCAATCGATACTTCCCCGAACGCAATCTGACCCGCGCCGAAGCGGTGGCTATGCTGTTCCGCCAGATGGGTTTGAGCGAGTCCACTGAGTTGTGTTACACCTTCACCGATATGCGCGGCCACTGGAGTGAGGGGCTCATCCAGCGAGCGTCCGATTTGGGTATGGTCAAGGGTTATCCGGATGGCACCTTCCGCCCGGACGCGACCATGACGCGTGAGGAGATGTCGGTCATGGTGGCGCGTGTGCTGCGCGCTCCGGACACCATTGACTTTAATCAGTCTTTTTTTCCGGATGTGTCTCCGCTTTCCAACACCTGGTCGAATCAGGCCATTATCACCTTGGCCGTGCACGGGGTGCTCGACGGTTACCCCGACGGCACCTTCCGACCCGAAAGACTCGTCCGGCGCAGTGAGGCGGCCAAAATGTTCGACGGGATGACCGACTTGCCCAAGGCGATTCCGGGGTTGACGCGCTTTTCACAACAGCAGCAGGTGCTGCCCGACTACGGCGGAATCCTGGAGCCGAGGTGAGAAAGCGCTGAAACGGTTTAAGTGTCATTCCCATCCGTCCCTCCGAATATATTGGACATGAGATGACCAAAGGGAGGGGTGTGTATGCGAAAAAGGCTCTTGCTGCGCGCTCCTCTCTTTCGCTCGCGCCGTGCGCGGCGTCCGTTTCGGCTTTTTCGCGCCATTCGACATGGGCGTCCCGCTCACGTGCGTAAACAGGGTGCCCGGCGGTCGTCGGCCGGCGTCGTTGTGCTGATTGTTTTGGCAGTGCTGGCCATCTTCTTCCTCTGGGCGGAAAGCCGCATGGGACCGATCGCTTCTCAGATGGCGCAGGCGCGTATTCATGTCATGGCCACCGAGGCCATCAACGATGCGGTAGGCGAGGAACTGTCGCGCGAGCAGATTCAATACGAAAACCTCGTTTACTTCGAAAAGGATTTGACCGGAAAGATCACGGCGCTCAAAACCGACATGGTTAAGATGAACCGGCTGAAAGCCAACATCACGCAAAACCTCATCGCACGTATCCTCAACGCCAATGGTGAAGAAATTTATGTGCCGCTGGGCAATATCGTTAACGGCGAGCTGCTGGCCGGACGCGGACCCCGACTGCCGGTTCGCATCATTTCGGTGGGCACGGTCGACGCTCAGTATATCAATGACTTCGAGGCGGCCGGCATCAATCAGACGCGGCACCAGATCTGGGTGGAGATTTCGGTCAATATTGATGCGCTGCTGCCGCTCAACGATTGCGATACCACCGTGAGCACGCAGGTGATCCTGGCCGAAACGATCATCGTGGGCGAGATTCCCGACAGCTACGCGCAGTTTGGGGACAGTGGAATCTTTGAAAGCGCCCGGCAATACGACAGTGTGATATCGTGAACCATGCGCGGACGGTCGCCGAAAGCGGTCGTCCGCGTTTTGCCGAGCAAAAATCATCCCAAACCCGCCAGATTGTTCTCGGACAGAAGGTGTGATACAATGAGCCGAATACAAACGGATAATCCGGAGAGTGGTGTTTTGATGGACGAGAAAATCAAGCTGGAGTCCCTGCGCGAGGAGATTCGGGCGCACAACCGCGCCTATTACGAACAGGACAATCCGGTCATTTCCGATTTTGAATACGATGCCCTGATGCGGCAATTGCGTGCGCTGGAGCAGGCGCATCCCGAATGGGACAGTGACGACTCACCCACGCACACGGTGGGCGGCGCGGCGGCCTTTTCGCCGGTGACGCATCCCGTCCCGATGGAAAGCCTAAACGATGTCTTTTCCCCCGAGGAGCTGCTGGCGTTTGACCGGCGCGTCCGCGAGGGCGTGGGCGACGACGTGGCCTATGTGTTGGAGCCCAAAGTGGACGGGCTTTCGGTCGCGCTCACATATGAGGCAGGGCGTCTGGTCTCGGCCGCCACGCGCGGCGACGGCGTGACCGGCGAGAACGTAACCCACAACGTGCTAACCATCGAAGGCCTGCCGACAACACTCCCAAACGCGCCGGCGCATCTGATCGTGCGCGGCGAGGTCTATCTGGCGCGCGCCGCATTTGAAGAATTGAACGCGCGGCGCAAAACTTCGGGCGAACCGCTGTTCAAAAACCCACGAAACGCCGCCGCCGGATCACTGCGGCAACTGGACGCGCGTGTGACGGCGGAGCGCAAGCTTTCCCTTGTGCTGTTTAATGTGCAGGAGATGTCGGGCCGAGAGGCACAGACACATGCGGAAACGCTGGACATGTTGGCCGCACTTGGTCTGCCCGTGCTTCCATATCAAGTGTTTTCTGATTTGGGACAAGTCATCGAGGCCATCGCACAGATGGGGGAGAGAAGGGGGGATTTCCCCTTCGACATGGACGGCGCGGTCGTCAAGGTCAACAGCTTGGCCCAGCGACGGCAGCTGGGTCGGACGGCGCGCGCGCCCCGTTGGGCAGCCGCTTTTAAGTATCCTCCCGAAAAAAAGAAAACCGGACTCGTAGGGATCGACATTCAGGTCGGCCGTACCGGCGTGCTCACGCCCAAAGCCGTGCTGGAGCCGGTCACGCTGGCCGGGACGACCGTATCCTACGCCACGCTCCACAACGCCGACTACATCGCCGAACGTGACATCCGTATCGGCGACACGGTTTGGGTGCAGAAAGCGGGGGAGATCATCCCCGAGGTGCTGTGCGTTGAGCTGTCTCTGCGGCCTGACGGCACCACTCCCTATCTGTTTCCCTCCGTGTGTCCGGCCTGCGGCGCTCCGGCGGTGAGGGAAGATATGGAAGCGGCCGTTCGCTGTACCGGAGCCGAGTGCCCGGCCACGCTTCACCGCGCCATTGTTCACTTTGCCTCACGCGACGCCATGGACATCGAGGGTCTCGGCCCGGCCACGGTGGCGGCGCTGATCGAAGCCGGTTTGGTGAAAACGGTAGCCGATCTGTTTGAACTTTCCGAGCAGGATTTACTGCAATTGCCGGGATTCCAGAAGAGATCCTCCGACAATTTAACCCAGAACCTGCGCCTCACTAAAACGCGTGATCTATCGCGTCTGCTGTTCGCGTTAGGCATTCGTCAGGCGGGGCAAAAGGCCGCCGTCATTCTGGCGCGACACTTCGGTTCCATGGATGCACTGATGGCAGCCACAGTCGAGGAGATGACCGGTTTGTTCGACATCGGCGGCGTCATCGCGCAAAATGTATTCGACTATTTCGCACAGCCGTCGGCCCGACACTTGATCGACCAATTGAAGCGGCACGGCGTCAACATGCGTTTCACAGGCGCGCCGATCTCCGACCGCTATCAGGGCACCACCTGGGTGCTGACCGGGACGCTTTCGCGGCACTCCCGCAAGCAGGCGCAGGAGCGCATTGAGGCGTTGGGCGGGTCGGTGTCGGGCAGTGTATCGAAAAAGACAGACTATGTGGTGGCCGGCGAGGAAGCCGGTTCGAAACTTGTCAAGGCACAAGCGCTCGGTGTAAAGATTTTGTCCGAGGACGAGTGGGAAGCATTGATGGAGGGGTAGAGATAGAAGGTAACACCAGACCTGTCCGCCCAGAGCAAAATGGCCTCCCGAAGAATTGCATTTAAGCAAATCTTTTCGGGTGGCCACATAGATGTTTTTCCGCCTCGTGGATGGTCTTTCAGGCAAGCAGGCGCCCCTTCTCCATCTCCGTAACCGTATCGCAGAGCACAGCAATATCTTCGGCCGAATGGGAGGCGATCAGGATTGTCTTCCCATCATCCCGAAAACGTTTTAGGTATTCCCTCATGTCACGGACACCCTCCTTGTCCAAGCCATTCATCGGCTCGTCCAGGATCAGGATGTCGGGTTCCTCCATGATCGCCTGTGCCAGCCCCAAACGCTGACGCATGCCCAGGCTGTATTTCCGCACATGCCGCTTTAGATCCGGGTCAAGCCCCACGTCCTCCATCGATCGCCTGATGGTTTCGGGCGTGATTTTGCGCTGTAAGCCCGCCAACAGCTTTAGATTGCGGTACCCGCTGTAATAGGGAATGAAACCGGGCGTTTCAATGATGATGCCGATGTTTTCCGGGAAGTCGCAGTCTTTGCCGACTCGTTTGCCCCTTACGGCAATCTCCCCGGAGGTCGGGCGCACAAACCCGCAAATGCATTTCATCAGCATGGTCTTTCCGCAGCCATTGCGCCCGACCAGGCCGTGGATTTGACCTTGCGCGAAAGAGATGCTGATATCACTAAGAATCGTATCTTTTTTGATTTGGAGACAAACATCTGTTACTTCTATCATGCTCATGCGAATCGCTCCTATTCTTCCCGGTCTACTGCAAATTTGAGTCTGCGAATGGACAAAAAGACGACGACCACCAACACCACAACAAGCAGAGACAGGTACAGATATGAACCCCACAAAGGGAAAACGGGAACGCGAAAATAATCCGTGAAATGAAAGCTGATTATCGTGTGAGGCATCGGAAAGACCCACATCCAAGTCTGTTTCGCATATCCAGCCGCACTGCCAAACGCAATGAGGAACACCGACAAAATGATACCAACCTTGTGTCTGCTGAACACACGGAACAGCAGCAATATCATCGCAAAAGCAAGTAAGTACAACCCCAACAGGGAAAAGGCGGACAGTGCGGCTGAGATGGGCGAGAGTTGGTTGTACAGCTTGTTTGTAAGCAATTGAGCCGCGAAACTGAAACGCCTGTCCGGGAAAGCAAGACCGTAATCCGTGACGGCGCTGCTCCATGTATTTGAAAATACAGCTGCATTCACGAGAGCCGATATGGTTGACAGAACAAAGATAGCCCCAAGAAAGGACAGGATGGCGTATATAAAAAACAACATCTGTCCGACAGCCCATTCCGATTTCTTCAGACGGTGAATCAGAAAAAGGCTGCCCGCGTCCACCTTGGGATAGTCTGAAATGAGAAACAGGAAAACAGCCGGACAGACCAGCCCCAACGGTTCAGAGTTGAGCACGGCCAAAAATGGCTCCAGGAAGTTCAGTGGGGAATTCATCTCGCGGCTCAGCTCCAAAAGAGGTGACAGGGCAAACATCCAAATAAACAACAGCATGGATGCCGCCACAACCATCCGGGCGTCGAAGAGCCACTTGCGATATTCGATGGCGGCAAGGCGGGTCGTCCTGGTCAATGAAAACCTATTCACCCAAATCAAACCTCCTCCCAAATATCAACATAAAGCCGGCGCAGGCAAGCAGCGTGACGCCGGGATAGTAAAGGATCGAAAAAAGGGGATCCTCCAGGTACCCCGCTACAGCAAACCGAACATAATCCGGTCGCAGGTTATCAACAATGCTCATCAGTGCGTAGTTTTCCGTCCTCATCAGTGAGGTTGACAATCTGGATATGCCGATGTAGAGGAAGTTGGAGAGGATGAAAGGAAAGCAGCAGATCAGATACTTGTTCTTCACGAAGGAGGAGAGGAACATGGCCGGCAGCACGGAAAAGCCGCCCAACGCAAACATCCCCACAAGAAGAACAAAGGCGTCCCACAGGCCTGAGAACCCTCGATCCCAGGCAAAGAAGGGGAGGATGGCGCATCCATACAGGAGATACCCGAACATGATCCCCAGACCGGCGGAGACAACGGCACTTATGGCCTTCGACAGGGCATAGGGCAGCTTCCCCGCGCGTGAAACGGACAGGCGAAGCAAGCCGCTTTCCCTCTCCGAGCAGAACATGGACACGAAGGGGAGTGCGGATAGGATAGGCAGAAACATCACCGTCATGTTCCCGCAGGACATGGTCATCGTATCAAACCAGCTCAGCCGCTCGATGCCGGGATCAAGAAGGACGTCGATAACGGAAAACGACCTGCCCGTCGAGTCATACTGGGTGATTGAAGTGAAGCACACCAGCGCGGTGATGCCAACACAGGCCCAAAAGCCTCTGCCGCGCAGCATCTTGGAAAAGTCGCACCGCAATGCGTGTAGCATGTTCATTGTCTTTACCCTCTCCCCGTCAGGCGCCGCGGGTGTTGTCGAAAAAGTCGAGTTCACCTGTTATGGCGTTGACCACAGCGTAAATTTCCCTGTTGTACGTTGTCTCGAGGTAAACCACCCAGCAGGGTATCGATGTTGCTTTTTCACCATGGCGAGCGGGCATGCCGCTTGTGTTTGTCTCCGAAGGTTCATCTGTCCTGACTCTGTTTTCAAGTGCGATGTATTTTACATCGTATGTCTTATACTCTGATAGTTCATCGGATACAATGCTCAATGCGCGCTCGATTGTCATAATCCTTTCGTATTCCTCTCCGCCCGGAACTTCATTTAGGATCATGTGGTTATAAAGAAAAGTGACCTGACGCAAGGAAAACAAGTCTATTTCCCCCGGGAACATCTCGACATTATTTTTTGTGTCTTCACTATCAGATCCGATGAAGGTGGTGGATATGGGCACCCCCCATAATTTTTTTCCATCACTACCCTGAAGCTGTGAAGCCCATTGTCATACGGCGACACCAGAACAACCTTGGCGTGCCAACCAAAACCCGGCTCATATTTTTGCCATTTGTCCATCGCGTAACGCTCGGCGGCCTCCGCCGCCTCACTCACACGAACAGAGCCGTCAACGGTTTGAAAAGCGGCATCTTCATACTGTTCGAATAGGAAAAAGCTTTGTTCCGTCTCATGGTCAATATATTTCTCTTCATATTCTTGTGGGGAACCCTTGAAATCCGACAGGGAGGAAAAATCCCAAAAAGCCAAAAAACCCGTCAGTCCCATATTCATATGAACGCCCTGATTCAGATCTATATAACTTGGCCCGTTCGGATACCACTGTCCCTCGTCGGGCGTAAAACACGCCGGATCATATCGGTCGCCGATAAAATCCGCGAATAATGTCTCCATGTTCTCGTTGAAATCATCATCTACCTGCCACCGGATTTTGGCGGCTCTTTCAGGCTTTTCACAGATGCGTACGTTCGACAGATCTAAGTTGTCGAATGAGAGAGCGCGCAGGCTCTCCGTGTCCGAAAAGATCCGATCCAGCGTGTCCGTTTCAATCGAAGGTTGCGTTTCAGTTGAATCCGTCTCGGGACTTTCACACGCTGAAAGAATAAACGGAAAAGAGAAAATAAGAGCGCAGACTAGTATGCTCCTCCGCTTCATAACAAGAACCCTCCACAAAACTTACCCAACCAATCACCTGAATCCGTGACGGACAGATTCAAAAGCACTGTTTTGATCGCAGTTATACATGATTGCCGTCACGGATTCAGGGATCGGTCAGAGCTGACCCTTACAATTGAGCCTTACTCTGCTCGGCTGATGGGACAAAAGCTTGTACCATCATTCCCATATTTGGGGCCTGAGTTTATGACATTGTTACTTCATTCGCTCCGGTGATGGATGTAGTGATCATGCCGACATAGTTTTGCATATCAACCGTGAATTGCCCCTGATAGCCATTGGGCGCAGGAGTCCCGCTAAAATTGGTTTTCTTCTTTCCAACAGTAGCGACGTGTGAATTACTGCCAAGAGGATAGCCGCTGGTTTCACTATACCTAACAGATATCGAGGGACTACCAGTATTTTTGCTGATATTGTTTGTTATGCTGGAAATTCCCCACGTTCTGGCTGCAAATTTGGCCGTGAGAACGCTGTAATACAGCGGCGTACCGCTGCCCGCATAGGACAAATCCCACGCGCTGGCGGATACCGAGACAAGGGACATAATCATGGCCAGCGCCGCAACGAGGGCGCACATTTTCTTAATGTTCTTTTTCATATGTATTCCTCCAAAATTTCGAATTCGGGGTTTCAAGGGACCCCGTCGCCCTGAAAACAACACAAGGGGAATACGCCTCGGAAATCCCTCCCTTCCGAAGACAAAAATGTCCATCTTCCGCCTAGGTGTTTCCATAATATACCCCCCCTTCGTTATTTGTCAACCCATAATTGGAAATGTTTTTCCCTTTTTTGACAATTTGGAAACGGGCTTGAGACACTATGATTGTCGGCTCTCATGTTGTATAATAGCGTCAGTCTGCCTTGAGGGAGAGAAAAAACCATGTTTAAAATCATGTCGGCCCGCCAGGCCGCTGAGCTGAGTCCGGACGGCGCTTGCGTCGCGGTCAATTCCTTTCTGGCTCTGGCCAACCCGGACGCCCTGCACAGAGCCATCGCCGACCGGTTTTCGGAATCGGGTCATCCGGCTGGTCTTGAACTCTTCTGCGCGTCAGGCTTCGGCGGCTGGCGCGAGGATCTGTTTGCCGACCGCTATGTAAGCCTGGGCGCCGTTCGAAAGGTGATCGCCAGCCATTTTTCCAGTATGCCCGCTGTCACACGGATGGCACGCGACAATGAGATTGAGTGTTACTGCATGCCGCTGGGCGTGCTTTCACATACCATCCGGGCCGCGGCTTCCGGCAAACCGTTCTATCTGACCCAGGTCGGATTGAATCTGTTTGTCGATCCGCGCGTCGAAGGCCCGGGCATGAACCGCCGCTCGACCGACCGGCCGGTCAAGGTCGTGACCGTCGACGGAGAGGAATATCTACAATACCGGACGCCCCAAATCGACATCGCTCTGATCAAGGGCTCCTCGGTCGATCCCAGCGGCAACATCACGTTTGAAAATGAGAATGTGATCGTCGACGCGCTGGCCATGGCTCAGGCCGCGAAAAACAACGGCGGGAAGGTTATCGTTCAGGTGTCGCGCGTCAGTCACGTGTTTTCACGTCCGCGCAACGTCATCATCCCCGGCACGCTGGTCGACGCGGTCGTTGTCAGCGACGAGCTGCCCGACATTCAGCACCCCAGCCCTGTTCTGTCCGGGGATATCCATGTGCCGCCGTCCCAAATGGATCACTGGATGAGCAAGCTATCGCCCTCCGGCAAGCGCGGCGAACCGTCAGTGGACAAAACGGCGGACATCATCGGTCTTCGCGCCGCCCGCGAGCTGTGCGCCGGGGATATCGTCAACATCGGCATCGGTATGCCGGAGACCGTCGGGAAGTATGCCTCCGAACTGGGCATTCTGAAGGATGTGACGCTGACGGTCGAGGCCGGCGGCACCGGCGGCTTGCCCGCGCCGGGCGTTTCCTTCGGCTCAACCATCGGCGCCGATATGATCAGCGACATGGCGACACAGTTCGATTTCTACGACGGGGGCGGGTTGGACATCTGCTTTATGGGCGGCGTGGAAGTTGACCGGCACGGAAACGTCAACGCCCACCGCATCGGCGACCGATTTGTGGGCATCGGCGGGTTCGCCAACATCACCACCGCGGCGAAAACCATCGTTTTCTGCCTGAGCTTCACGGCCAAAGGCTTGACGGTGATACAGGAGGGTCCATCGGTTCGCATCGCGTCGGAAGGAGCAGTCCCTAAATTCAGGGATACAATTCAAACCATCAGCTTTTCCGCGCGAAACGCTTTGGCAAGAGGGCAGCGGGTATTGTACATTACCGAACGCTGCGTCTTTGCGTTGACCGAAAACGGATTGGCGCTTGCCGAGGTCTATGAGGGCATTAGCCGCGAGCAACAGATTGCCGGTTTGCTGGATTTTCAGCTGCCCGGATAATGGGGACGGGCGGAGCATCAGCAACCTAACGAAGATAGGGGATTGGTTATGAATCTGTATATCAAGCAGCATGTTTTTTCGTGGCGAGACCGGTTTGCGATTATGGACGAATCCGGCCGTGACAAGTATACTGCCGAGGGGCAGCTGTTTTCCTGGGGCAAGAAACTCCATGTATATGACATGAGTGGCCGGGAAGTGATCTATATTCAGCAGAAGGTGATGTCTTGGAAGCCGCGGTACCACATCTTTGTGGGAGAACGGCAGATTGCTGAGCTGGTCAAGGAATTCACCTTTTTCAAACCTCGCTATACTGTGGCGGGATTGGATTGGGAGGTTGAGGGCGATTTTTGGGCGCATGAGTATGTCGTATCACGCGGAGACTGCGCTGTGGTCACTCTGTCGAAGAAATGGTTCACTTGGGGCGACTCCTACGTATTGGACATCCCCGACGAACGCAACGAACTCCCGGCGCTGGCCGTCATGCTGGCCATTGACTGCGCGGTGGCGCAACAGCAGTCAAATAATTAGAAAATTGATGAGCCGCGCTACGTTTTATGGAGCCACTAAAATATAGGATGTAGAAGAAAAGGAAATAGCCCATGCCAAAAATCGAAGGAAACACGAACGGTATCCGCCGCTCCCAGATCGAACGGTTGGAGAGTATCTACGAGATGGAAATCGACCGGAAACAGTTCTGCACGCTGGAAATGCTGGAGGCGCTGGCCGCCTTCACCGAGGCCACCGGCCGGGAAGCCATGATCTATCTCGACCGGTCGGCGCGGGTCGTGGCCGTCGCCGTAGGCGAGCAGGACCGGGTGACCATCCCTGAGCTACGGAAACGCCGCTCGGATACCCGGTTGAGCGGATTTCGCTGCATTCACACGCACCCCGGAGGCCGTTGCGCGCTCTCGGAGGTGGATATCCAGTCCCTCAAGAATATCCGATTCGATGCCATGGCCGCCATCGGCGTGTCGGAAGGAAAACCGGTCTCGATGCAGGTCGGTATTTTGGACGCGCCGGCGTCCGGCGACGATCTTTCGGTAAACCTGTTCGGCCCATACCGGACAAGCTCTATCCCCGGCGATCTGCTTTGGGCGGAGATGCGCGCGGCCGACGTCCGCATTCGCCCGGCTGAATCTCAAAAGGCGGAGGCAGAGATCGCGCGCGCCATTTTGGTAGGGATTGACGCCAAAGAGGACGATGCCGACCCGCTGGATGAGCTTTTGCAGTTGGCCGACACGGCCGGGTTCATCACCGTCGGCTCGATGGTGCAGCCCCGCGTCAAACCGGACAAAAGCACTTATCTGGGTTATGGTAAGCTGCACGATCTGGTTTTGGAGATCCAAGCCCTGCGCGCCGATGTGGTCATCTTTGACGATGAGCTTTCTCCGGCGCAAATCCGAAATATACAAAAAGAACTCGGCAAAACCGAGATTTTGGATCGCACCTCGCTGATTCTTGACATTTTTTCGACCCGGGCGTCCACCCACGAGGGACGGCTGCAGGTCGAGCTGGCCGAGACGAAATACATGCTACCCAGAATGACGGGTTACTGGACGCACATGTCGCGTATGGGCGGCGGCGGAGGCGGCGGCGCGGGCGCGCGGCGTGGCGAGGGCGAAACGCAGCTGGAGGTCGACCGGCGAATTCTGCGCAAACGGCTGCATGAACTGGAACGGGAAATCGATAAGATCAAATCGCGGCGCGGCGTCCAGCGGGTGGCGCGGGAACGGTCAAAAATTCCTGTCGTCGCGCTGGTCGGCTATACCAACGCAGGCAAATCGACCTTGATGAATTGCCTTTCGGGCAGTGAGGTTCTGGCGGAGGATAAGCTGTTCGCCACGCTGGATCCGGTCTCCCGCCGGGTGAACTTCGGTTGCGGTGAGCTTTTGCTGGTCGACACCGTCGGCTTCATCAACAAATTGCCGCACGATCTGGTCGACGCGTTTCGCGCCACGCTGGAGGAAACGCGCTACGCCGATCTGCTGCTGCATGTGGTGGACGGCTCCTCCGCAGACCGGGCGCGGCAGATGGAGGTGGTCGGCGAGGTGCTGGGACAGCTGGACGCTCACAACAAACCCGTGCTGACCGTTTACAACAAATGTGACATCTCGGACGATACCATTCCGGAGCGGGACAGTGTCGTCATCTCGGCGCTCACCGGACGCGGCCTTGATACGCTGAAGAGTGCGGTCACGCAAAAACTCTCAGAGATGCGCACCGAGCTTTCGGTTTTGCTGCCACTGGATGCGGGCGCGCTGATTTCACGCATTTATGCCAACGGACAAGTGACCGACTGCCAGTATAAAGAGGAAGGGGTTCACATCAGCGCCGCGGTAACGCGGGAGGATGCCGCCCGACTGCGCGCGTCGGCCATCAAGATATATCATTGATGCCGTCGAAGTTTCGTTTGTGATTGACGGAGGGGCTCTCGGCCTGCGGGTCGAGGGCTCTTTAACGTCCAACCCGGCGCTGCCGCGTCTTTTCCCGGCACGTGGAGCGCCCGGCACCCTACCTCCCAGAATGCCCCTGAAATCCCTGTAGACATAACGCTGTCTTTTTTCATATCCTGTGATATAATCAAAAGCGACGGCCGTTTCCACAGGAACAGTTTCGACAACAGCTGGCGGCTCAAACGTTTTCTGCTGGAGGCATGAGAATGAAGAATCTGAATCGAAAAAAGAAACAAATCTCCGTATTTTCCTTCCTGGTGTGTTACATATTTATGATGATGGCGCCGATGGCGCTGGCGGCGGAAACCGAGGCGGACGCCGACATGACCGGCGACCTCCCCGCCGTGCTGACCACCGCTATGGACGCGACCGTTCCAGAGCTGGGCGTGGTCGACCCGCTGACGCCCTATACAAGTACGCGACTCAATGAAGATGTGCTCACACTGACCAATAACTATCCGGACATCATCCAGCTGGAATACATCGGCCAGAGCGAGCTGGGCAAGGACATTCCACTGCTCAAGCTGGGCAAGGGCAAGCGCGCCGTTCTATGGGCCGGGGCAATGCACTCCCGAGAGGTGGTCACCTCCGCTTTTCTGATGCTGACGGCCGAGGAGTATGCCAATGCGTACACCAATCACGCATCATACGGTGATTATACCGCCGAAAAAGTACAGTGGCTGCTCGAGGAGTTCACCATCTACATTGTTCCGATGACCAATCCGGATGGCGTGGACATTGTCACCGATCGGGGGGAATCCAACGTCACGGTATCCAACCGCAAGACATGGAAAAGCAACGCCAACGGCGTCAATCTCAACCGAAATTTCCCCTTTGACTGGGCCAAGAACCGCAACGACGTCTCTAACAGCAATTACCTGTACTATAAAGGTCCGTCCGCCGGCAGCGAGGCCGAGACCAAGGCGTTGATTGCGCTATGCGAATCGGTACCCTTCGAGCACCTGGTAAGCTGTCATGTGATGGGCAAGATCCTATATTGGCGCGACAACAAAAACGGCGCTGTGCCCGGCGATGAGGCGCTCTCCAAAACGATTTCGCAGATCACCGGTTACACGCGCATGCCCAGCACCGCCAGCGCTTGGGACGGTTGGGCGGGCGGTTTTGAGAACTGGTTCCGCTATCGCTTTAGCCGCCCGGGTATCTGCCTGGAATTTGCCGCCTACAACACGGCCGATTCGTCCACAATGGCCAAGTTTTACACTTCGGACATGGTCAACTGGCCCAAGAGCAAGAATCTGATCTTCGGCGTGCTCAACAGCCTGTCCAATCTGACCGCCACCCCGACCACCTCGACGGTATATGTCAACGGCGAGGAAATCGCCTTTGACTCCTATTACATCGCGGGCAACAACTATTTCAAACTGCGTGATATCGCCTATGTACTCACCGAAACGGAAAAAAAGTTCGAGGTGGATTGGGACGGTCTGAGCAACACCATCACCCTTACCGGCGGTCTTCCCTATACGCCGGTCGGCGGCGAGATGGAGGGCAAGGGCCCGGGCGTTCAAAAACCGGTGCCCACCAAATCCGCCATTTGGCTTGACGGACAGCAGGTATACCTCAAGACGTGTTTGATCCGCGGCAACAACTATTTCAAACTGCGCGACATCGGCGAACTCTTCGACTTCAACATTTCCTGGCTCGGGTCGGAAAACACCATCGTCATCGAGACCGGAGAAACCTATACTCTCGACTGAGTTTTGCATATCTAATAACTCAACGCTTCCCTTTGCTTAATTAAGCATACATATTGATTCAAAAAATGATTTGCGCAAAAACAGCGCGTCCTGCGGAAACAAAACCGTACGAGGCATCATTACTCAGGGAGACAGGCTGAAACCAGGACCATGCTGCCCGAAGACCTTTGATCTCAACGGTTCGGAGGTTGTGTGACAACCGGCAAAGCCCGGATGACAGCGTTTGTGCAGAACGGTTTGAGCGGAAAGCAAACCTCGCGTCCCCAAAACGCCTCTTTGGTGACTTTCTTGGCGTGAAGAAAGTCACGTCCTCCGTTTAACGCAACACCTAAAAAGTGACATCTATGTGGGCATATAGCAGTACTTTTCTTTGTCATGACACGCGGGGAGGGGAGACGCACCATGGTATCCCTGCTTTGGGGTCATACCGACGACCAGGTCAGTGAGGCATTACTCACCGGCCTGGTTGCGCGCGCCCAAGGCCAGGACGGCCGCACCTATTTGCTTGTGCCCGAACAGTACTCCCACGAGGCGGAGCGCCAACTGTGCGTATGGGGCGGCGCTTCCATCTCCCTGTACGCCGAGGTGCTCACCTTCAGCCGGCTGGCCGACCGTGTGCTGTCTGAGACGGGACAGGCTTTGGTGCTGGATGCCGGCGGGCGGCTTCTCACGCTCTGGCGCGCCGTCAGTCACGTTCAAAATCACCTGCGGCACTTCCGGCCGGTCTGCCGCAAGCCCGATTTTCTGCAAAGTCTGATGCGCACCATTGATCAAATCAAATGCGACCGAATAACCATACAGGACTTCCGAGATCTTTCGGATGCCGTATCCGGCCCGTCGGCCGACCGTTACCACGACATCGCGCTGCTGCTGGAAAGCTATGAAGCCGAGACATTGACCGGTGCGCTCGACCCACGCGACCCGCTGACGTTGACCGCCGGACGTCTGCCACAGGCCACCCTGTTGCCGGGCAGTGTCTGGTGGTTGGAGGGTTTCTCCGATTTCAGCCGTCAGGAGCTGGATGTGATCAAGCAAATCGCCCGAGTCGCCGACATCACGGTCGGCTTAAGTCCCTGCCGTCCCGCCGGCGACGAGCTGTTTGCCACGCTGCATCGCACAAAGGAATCCCTGGCCTCACTGGCTGCCTCGGTTCCGTGCCCCTTCCATGAAACAACGCTGGCCGAGGATATCGCGCCGGTTCCGCCCGGCATCCGGTTTATCCGGGCGCACGCGTTTGAGGATGACGCTCCCGCGTCAACGGCGGCTGATTCCGGTATCGAGCTTTGGCGGGCCCGCTCTCCGGCTGAAGAGTGCCGGGCGGCGGCCGCGCGCATCCGTCGTCTGGTGGCGCTGGAGGGGTATCGCTACCGCGACATTGCCCTGTCGGCGCACGATATGAGCCAGTACCGGGACGTCTGGGAGCAGACCGCCATTCAGTACGACATCCCGGTTTTCTTCGATGAAATGGACGCCGTCGGCGAAAAGCCATTGTTTTTGCATGTGCGCTGGGTGCTGGACGTTTTGCTGTATCGGGCGCCCTTCGATGCTCTGATGAGCCTGCTCAAGGACGGTCTGCTGGACGTTCCGCAGGACAGGGCCGATGAACTGGCTCGATATATGCTGGTCTGGGCGCTGCACGGACGCCGCTTTCTCTCGGAAAAAGATCTGAATCATCATCCGCGCGGAGTGGTCTCCGAATGGACGCCGGAGGACAGGGCGCAATTGACCCGGTTAAACGAGACAAGACAGACTGTGGCCGAGCCGCTGCGCGCGCTCATGGCCGAAATGACCGGCGTGCGGACAGCACGGCATCGCGCCGTGGCGCTGAATCAATATTTCGAGATCACCCATCTGCCCGAACGGCTGGAGAATGCCTGCGCGGAAATGCGCTCGCTTCATTTGCTGAAGGAAGCCGAGGAGACCGAGCAGCTCTGGGACATTGTCGTCTCGGCGCTCACCCAGTGCGCCGCCATTCTGGCGGACAACCCCACTGAACTGTCGGAGTTCAGGGATCTGTTTCTGCTGACATTGTCGGCCTATCAGGTCGGCTCCATCCCGGTGTCCATCGACCGCGTGGTCTGCGGCTCCTGTGACCGTTCCCGCGCGCACAAGACGCGCTGCGGTATTGTGCTGGGCATGACGGAGGAGGCTTTTCCCGGCGCGGGAGAGGCGCAGGGTCTGCTCGACGACGACAGCCGGGAGGAGATGAGCGCGCTCGGCCTGACCTACGGCCAAACTTGGCAGGAGAGGCAGGACAGGGAACTGCGGGTGCTGTACAAAACGCTGACGCGCGTCACCGAAAAGCTCATCCTGTTCCATCCGCTGCGGAGTACAGCCGATGAGGAGAGCCCGCCCGCCTTTGTCATCGACTGGCTGTCGGAACGACTGACAACTCCCGTATCCGAGGTCGATGAAATCGACCTGTATACCGCCGCGCCCACGCCCTGTGCGGATTGGCTGCAGTGCCATCCCTCTCATCCCGCCGCCGAACGGGCACGGGAAGCCGGGCAGGGTTTGCCCGCTTTCTCCAGGCTGACCGCTGCGCCTGGCCGTCCGCCCGAAGCGGTTGTCCACACAGGATTGCTGCCCGACAACCGTCCGCTTTCGGTCACGCGGCTCGAGACCTATCTCACCTGTCATTATGCCTATCTGCTGCGCTACGGGCTAAAACTCCGGCCGCTGAAGCCGGCCGAGTGGGAACCGCTTCATGTGGGACTGCTGACGCACAGCGTTTTAGAGCAGGTCACCCGGGCCGTGATGCGGGAGGGCGGCTTCCGCCGGGTATCGGAACAGAAACTCCATGACCTCACCGAGCAGGCCTTTGCGCAGGAACGGGATAGAGCCGCGCTGTCCGGAATGCGTCCCAAGGCGTTGGCGCAGCTTGCGCATTTGCGCCTGGCCATGGACGATATCGTCGGCGACACGGCGAGAGAGCTGGCCGACAGCGATTTTGCGCCGCTTGATGTGGAGCTCTCCCTGTCCGGACACTCGGAAGGCAGCTTGGGCGGGATAGCCGATCGGGTCGACGGCTGGCAGAATGGCGACACGCTTTATCTGCGCGTGATCGACTATAAAACGGGCGTAAAAAAGTTCCGCTTGAGCGATATCTACCACGGCTTCGGCCTGCAAATGCTCCATTATCTGTTCACGCTGACCTCGTCCGGGCAATACGGCACTCTTGCGCCGGTTATTCGTCCGGCCGGCGTGCTCTATGTCCCTGTGAAGCCAAAAGCCTTGACAATGAAGTCGAGACCCTCCGACGCGGAATATCAAGCGGGGCAACAGGAGGACAGCGTCCGTTCAGGGCTTTTGCTTGACAGCGAGGAAGTGATCGACGCGATGGCGCGCGACCGGGGCAGAGCCTCACTTCCGCTCAGTTACAACAAAAGCGGCGCTCTGTCGGCCACGTCCTCGGTGGCGACAGCCTCACAGTTCGGGCTTCTTTCCCGACACGTGACCAGGATCATGAACGACACGGCGCAACTGATGCGCTCTGGCGATGTACGATGCACCCCGACCGGGGTTTCCGGACAAACGCCCTGTGATTCCTGTGACTTTGCGTCGGTCTGCCTGTTTGACCCCGCACGGGAAGAACGCGTGCGGTTTCTCCCCACGCTGAGACCCCCGGAGGTGTGGCAGAGGCTGTCGGAGGAAGGGAGCGATGAATCGTGAGCGGTTTTTCACTGACGCCTGAACAGGAACGGGCGGTCGCCACGCGCGGATCGGCGCTTCTGGTTTCGGCCGGCGCGGGCTCGGGCAAAACGCGCGTGCTTGTCGAGCGGCTGATGCGCTGGATCTGTGATCCCGTCTGTCCGCGAAACATCGACGAATTTCTCATCATCACCTATACGAAGGCGTCTGCTGCCGAACTGAGACAGCGCATTCGCGGCGCCATCGGCGCACGACTGGCCAAACAGCCGGACAACCGGCATCTGCGGCGGCAGCTGTCCCGCTTGCGGCGCGCGCAGATCTCGACCATACACGCGTTCTGTCAGAAGATTCTGCGAGAGAACAGCTTCGATCTGCTGCCCGCCCAAACCCGTGTCATGGATGACGCCGAACGGGCTATGATGCAGCGCGCGGTGCTGTCCGATCTGCTTGACGAGCAATATGCTTTGCTGTCCGGAAAGGGGAGCGCCGCACAGCGGTCGGAACCCCTGCCGCACTTTGCCGACCTGGAACGCGCCGTCTGCGATGCGCGGGGCGATGAACCGTTGATAAACATGGCACTGACCGTGTTCGACAAGGCGCGCAGCCACGTTAACCCCGGCCGCTGGCTGGAGGCGCAGGATGCCGCCTACCGGGAATCTTGGACTGTTTACGCGGCGCTCGTGCTGCGTCAGGTGCGCCGCCTGGCCGGACACCATGGGCAGGCGCTTGCGCGTGTCCGTTCTATGCTGTCCGAATATCCGGCGGTGGAGCAAGCCTATGCGCCGGTGTTCGCCGCCGCCGCCGCCGATTGCGGCGAGGTTCGCGCGGCGGCCGGGCGGGGTTGGGATGAGACTTGGGAGACGCTCCGACGGATTGAGCATCCGCGCCTGGGTTCGGTGCGGAAGTTTGAGGATACAGCGTGGCTGGCCGACGTGCAGATGGCGCGCAACGCATGGAAAAAGGCGCAGGCGGAGCTTCTTGGGCTCATGGCCGGGCCAATGGCCCTGCATGAGGTAGACCGGTTGGCCACCGCGCCGGTGATTTCCGGCCTGACGGCTCTTGTCCTGCGCTTTGAGGAACGACTGCGCCGCGAAAAACACCGGTTGGGGCGCGTTGATTTCTCCGATTTGGAACAGCTGGCGCTGTCACTGTTGGTCGACCCGTCGAGCGGCACAGGCGCAACCCCAACCGCCCAAAAGATTGCGGCGCAGTACGCTGAAATTATGGTGGACGAATATCAGGACATCAATCCCTTGCAGGAGAGGATCATTCAGGCGGTCTCCCGCGGGGGCGGCAATCTGTTTATGGTCGGCGACGTGCGGCAGTCGATTTATCGGTTCCGTCTGGCCGATCCGGGTATCTTTCTCCACAAGTTCAAGACCTTTGCCGACGTTTCGGATGAGGCTGAGCAGGCCCAAGCACAGGTCGAACCCGAAAAAGACTGCAAAGCCGATTTGTTACACACATTTTTGCCCGGACGGAAGGTGCGGTTGACCAGCAATTTCCGCTCCCGTCTCGAGGTTTTGTCGTCGGTGAACCGGCTGTTTGCCCGAATCATGACCGAGGACTGCGGCGAGTTTTCCTATACAGAGGATGAATACCTGCGCGCCGAGGGTTCCTTCCCCGAAACCGGCGCCGATTACGCGACCGAGTTGCTTGTGCTGGAGCTGGACGGCGCTGCCCGCCAAAGCGATGAAGACGAGGAGAAGCTGTCGCTGGCACTGGAAGAGGCTCGTATGGTCGCCGACCGAATCCGCGGGCTGATCGACGCAAAATTCCCTGTCAGCGATCATGACGGCGGCACGAAACCGGTTGACTATGCTGATATCTGTATCCTTGCGCGCTCCATCGGTGGCATACGCCACGCTTTCTCGCAGGCGCTAAACGAACGCGGCATCCCGGTGGCCGGCTCCGAGACGCAAAACCCGCTCAATTCACCCGAGATAAAGGTTGTTCTCGCGTTCTTGAGCCTGGTTGACAACCCCCAAGACGAGCTGTCCCTGACCGCCGCGCTAACCGCGCCGAATTACCGTTTTTCGGTTGACAATCTGTACGCGCTTCGTCAATGGCATCCCGACGGCAGTTTATATGAGGCTCTGTGCGCCGCGGCCAGCGCTGTAAACGCGGAGCGAGCGGAAGTCTCGGAGAACGACTTTCCCGGTGCGCTTCCGGCGGAAATATATGAGCGGGCGGCGCGATTTGTGGACGACCTACAGCGCTTTCGGGGGCTTTCGCGGTCAATAACGCTTTATCAACTGGTCAGCCGCGTCGGGGCTCATTTGAAGGCGTCCACACTTCAGGCGGCCGATCCGGACGGGGGTGACGCCAACTGGCATGCTTTTCTGGAGTTGGCGTGCGCTCCGCAGGCGCGGTTCGGTTTTTTCTCGTTTCTGCGCTGGATTCGAAAGCTGCGGGACAGTGATTTGCGTACACCCGGCCGGAACGCCGTACAAAACGGTGTGACCTTGTGCAGCATCCACGCTTCGAAGGGGTTGGAGTACCCGGTTGTCATTGTCGCCGACTGCGCCAAAAAATTCAATTCCGAGGATCAAAGAGCGCCTATTCTGTTTCATTCCGAGCTGGGTTTGGGCATCCGCCGCCGCGAAACCGACCGCCGCGTCGAGTATCCGACACTGGCGCGCCGCGCCATAGCGGTTCGGTTGTCGGAGGAGCAGTCTTCTGAGGAGATGCGTCTTCTCTATGTCGCGATGACACGCGCGCACGAAAAGCTGATCCTATCGGCGGCGCTCAGAGACACCTGGGCGGCACAGTGCAGGAAGTGGCAGGGCTCGCTGTCCAATGTAACCGTTTCGCAGTGCCGTTCGTTTGCCAACTGGCTGAGCCATTGCGCCGCGCAGGAAGAAGGTTTGCCGATGCGCGTCGTTTTGAAACAGCTTTCGGTGCCGGATGAGCCCACCTCCGAAGCGGAAACGGTAGCGCCGCCGGCGTCTGTCGACGCCGCACGGCCGGTGGTGTTCGAATCACCGGCCGAGGTTCAGGACGATGGCGCGGGACTGGCAGGGAAGCAACTCCGGCGACTGCTTACCTTTTCCTATCCCTTTGAACCGGCCTGCTTCTGGCCCTCGAAGGTCACGGTTTCCGAATTGAAGGGCCGCCTGATCGAACGTGAGCTGGACGGAACCCCGGAGCACATGCTCGGGCGCGCGCCTCCGCGCACGCAAACGTTCCGCCGCGCACGGTTTGGATCCGACCAACCCCTTACGCCCGCCCAGCGCGGCACTGCACTGCATCTGGCACTCCAACACATCCGGCTGGATCACGTGTCGGACGAGCATGATATTGTGCTGGAGCTCGACCGTTTGCGGCAGAGAGGGATTCTGACACCGGAGCAGCACCAAATCATCGAGGCGCGGCGTCTGCATGCCTTCTTTGGCTCTCCGCTGGGTTTAACACTTCGCACGGCGCAGGAGGTGCGGCGCGAGTTCAAGTTCTCTCAGCTCATTTCTTCTCGCGACATTTTCGCGTCCGGGCCCGAGGAGGACTTGCTCCTGCAAGGCGTGATCGACTGCTATTGCGTGTCGGACGGCCGATTGAGTTTAATGGACTATAAGAGCGATCGAGTAGGCGCCGACGGGCTGAACGCGCTTGTCGAGCGCTATCGCATGCAGCTGTCGGTCTACGCCCACGTCTTGCAAGCCATGCTGGACCGTCCGGTCGACAGCGCTCACCTCTATTTTTTCTCGCTCGACATCGACGTAGAGGTCGACGTGGCCGCGCGTCCGGTGTTCCCGCTGCAGATTCTTCCGTTCTAGGCTGCCGCTGAGCGCACGGTACCAATCGTGCCGCCCTTTCTCTGCTTCAAATCCGGGTTGATGAATATTTTCGACGGGTTGATAAGAATTTTCACAAAACAAGAAAATAATCATTGCATTCCCTGTCGCGCAATGGTAGAATACCTAAGTATGATTTTGGGCAGTCCTCTGCCGGTTTTCCCGGTAAGAATGTCCTTGCAAGGAGGAAATCCGGTATGGATCTCATTAAAGCGCTCACCGAGCCGCACATGAAGCCCGAACTTCCCAAGATGGGCATCGGCGATACCGTTCGCGTCCATCTGAAAATCAAAGAGGGCACCCGCGAACGCATCCAGATTTTCGAGGGAACCATCATCGCCCGCAAGCACGGCGGCATTCAGGAAACCATCATTGTGCGCCGCATGTCCTACGGCATCGGCGTCGAAAAGGTCTTCCCGCTGCATTCCCCCCACATCGCCGACATCACCGTGGTGCGCCGCGGTAAGGTGCGCCGAGCCAAGCTGTACTATCTGCGCGGCCGCGTCGGCAAACGAGCCAAGGTCAAACAGGACATTTAAGCGGGCTTCGCCGCTTTGGATTGAGGGAGACGCTGTCTCCCTCAATCGTCTATTTCCGCCGAAGAACCTACGCAACAGGCCGACAGCTCATGTTTCTAACGAATTGAAAAGGGAGGCCGTCTTATGGATTCCAATCATCCCGACAACGACCGCATGACCCCAGCGTCCCGCAGCGAAGAGACGCCAAAACCCGATTTTCGAATGGAACTGGACGAAATCAAGCAGATTTTGGCCTCCGATGACGAAAAGGGTGAACCCGAGACGCCGCCTAAGGAAAACGGCGATTTCAGGCGCGAGCTGTTTGACTGGGCGCAGGCGCTGGTCACCTCCATCATTTTTGTAGGCTTCCTTTTCATTTTTGTCGCGCGCGTCATCGGCGTGGAAGGCTGGTCGATGGAAAACACCTTGATGAACACCGAGAAAGTCCTCATCTCCAACCTATTTTATGAACCCACCCAGGGCGACATCGTGGTTTTCACCAAGCATGGCCTTCATCTGAATTATCTTGACGGCATTGATTCAAACAGCGACCGCCCTCTGGTCAAGCGCATCATTGCGGTGGGCGGGCAGAAGGTAGATATTGATTTTGAAAGGGGCGAGGTGTGGGTCGATGATGTCTTACAGGTCGAGCCCTACATCAAAGTTCCAACCACATCCAGCGAAGGCGTTTCCTTCCCGCTCATTGTGCCCGAGGGACATGTCTTTGTAATGGGCGACAACAGGGGAGACAGTCTGGACAGCCGCAGTCCCACAGTCGGCACCATCGATAAGCGCTACATTCTGGGGCGGGTATTGATGCGCCTCTGGCCCATCAGTAAGCTGGGGCCGGTGTCTTGAGAATTCAATGGTTTCCCGGCCATATGACCAAGGCGCGCCGTGGGATTGAGGACAAGCTGAAGCTGGTGGACGCGGTCTGTGAGATCGTCGACGCACGCATTCCCCGCGCCTCACAAAACCCGGATATGGACATCATCGCGCCGGGCAAGCCCCGTCTGATCGTGTTGAGCCGCCCCGATCTGGCCGATGTTCAGATGAACAAGCTTTGGGTTGACAATTACCGCGCCCGTGGCTTTGCCGCGATCACGATCAACGCCAATACCGGCGAAGGCGTCCAGTCCTTTGTACCGTCGGTGCGCGCGCTCCTGGCCGAGAAGCTCAAGCGTCTTCAGGAGAAGGGACAGACCGGAAAAGCCCTGCGCGTCATGATTCTGGGTATCCCCAATGTGGGCAAATCCTCACTCATCAATAAGCTGACCGGCCGCAAGTCGGCCGTCGTGGCCGACTGGCCCGGCGTCACGCGCGGGCAGCAGTGGTATCATATTGCCAACGGACTGGATCTGCTGGACACGCCGGGCGTGCTCTGGCCCAAGTTTGAGGATGAGGAGACCGGACATCTGCTGGCCTTCACCGGCGCCATCCGGGACGATATCCTCGACACCGAAGAGCTGGCCTCTTTGCTGCTCGAACGGCTTTCCTCCCTTGTCCCCGACGCGCTGCGCGCGCGATATAAGATTTCGGCGGAGGATGTCGAACCGCCGATCGGCTTTCACCTGCTGGAAGCCGCCGCCCGCAAGCGCGGCTTTCTGCTTTCGGGAGGAGTGCCCGATACCGAGCGGATGTCGCATACCGTTTTGGATGAGTTTCGCGGCGGCAAGCTGGGACGCATCACTCTGGAGCGTCCCGACGTCGCAGTGAGCGCGGCTGAACCTGCTAACCCCCGTCAGGAGGATGCGACATGACCGAAACGGTCGATTTGTTTGCCTTGGAGCGGTTGCGCCGTGAGGCCGCCGCCCTGTTGCCCTTTTATGTCTGCGGGGTTGACGAAGTTGGTCGCGGGCCGGTGGCCGGACCGATTATGGCCGCGGCGGTCATTCTGCGTGAGGACGCCGACCTGCCGGGGCTCAACGATTCCAAAAAGTTGACCGAGCGCCGCCGTGAGATGTTGTATCCTCTCATCATCGAGCAATCAATCGCCTGGTGCGTGGCCGAAGCCAGTGTTGAGGAGATTGAAACGCTGGGCATCGTCCCGGCCAACAAGCTGGCCATGACCCGCGCTGTGGTCGGGCTGTCCGTATCCCCCCATCTCGTGCTGGTGGATGGGAACGCTGATCCCGGTCTGGCCTATCCGACCGAGTGCATGATCGGCGGCGACCGCACTTGCGCCTGCATCGCGGCCGCGTCCATTGTGGCCAAGGTCACGCGCGACCGCCTGATGGTCTCACTGGCCGAACAGTATCCCGGGTATGCGCTGGAAAAGCACAAGGGCTACGGCACGGCGCTGCACTTGCAGAGGATTCGTGAGCTTGGACTCACGCCGCTCCACCGCGCTTCCTTTCTGACCCGTGTGGTGAGTCAGGGGCGGCCGTCATGACCGCCAAGGCGCTGGGCGCGCAAGGCGAAGAGTTGGCCTGTCGCCATTTGGAGGCCAACGGCTATACGATTGTCGCGCGCAACATGCATTCTCGGTATGGAGAAATTGACATCATCGCCGAGAAAAACGGCTGTTACGTTTTTGTCGAGGTCAAAACGCGCAGTTCCGAACGGTTTGCCCGTCCCTCCGACGCGGTTTCGCCGGCCAAGCGAATGAAACTCATCAAGACGGCGGCGCTCTGGTTGAGTGAGGACAAACGCGACGAGTATCCCGCCCGTTTTGACGTCATTGAGGTTTTGCCCGGTCTTTCGGACAACATACCGCGCATACACCATATCATGGACGCCTTTGACGCAAGCGAGCGCTAAGGACCTGCGCCGGGCGTACCCCCTGAAATCAGGGAGGTTTGTGTATGCTTCCGCTTTTTGACGCCCACTGCGACACGGCATCGAGCCTGTATGAAAACGGGGGAGACCTTCGAGACAACGTCGGCCAGGTCGACCTGACGCGCTCACAGTATTACGCGCCGCACGCACGATTTTTCGCCTATTGGAAGCTCTCCTTTTCGAAGATACACGCGCATTTCACCCGCCAACTGTCGCGGCACAATGACCTCGTATCGCTGTGCCGGACGGGGGCGCAGGCGCGCGTTGCCTTCGCGCAGCATAAGCTGGCGGCCTTCCTCTCCATCGAGGGCGCCGATGTGGTGGACTGTCATCCCGCACGGTTGGAAGCGGCCGTACAGGCCGGCGTGCGTATGGTCTCGCTCACCTGGAACGCCCCCAACGCCTTAGCGGGAGGCGCCGACACACCCGAGCTGGGACTGACCGACGCAGGGCGCCGGTGCACTCAATTCCTGTTTTCTCAGCCGGTTTTGGTCGATGTTTCCCATCTCTCCGAACGCGGCTTTTGGGACGTCATCGAATGGGCCGGATCGAAGCCCGTCATCGCCAGTCACTCCAACGCGTTTGCGGTCTGTCCGCATCGCCGCAACCTGCGCGACGACCAGTTCAGCGCCATCGTGCGATCCGGCGGTTTTGTCGGCATCAACCTGCACGCCCCCTTTCTCGCATCCGGGAAACCCGCGACATGGGAGCATGTGTGGCGGCATATCGAACATTTTCTGTGTCTTGGGGGGGCCGAAAACGTGGGATTGGGTTGTGATTTCGACGGAGGAATCGACGCGCCTTATGGCTGCGCCGGTCTGGAGGATCTGCCGGCCCTGTATGAGCTCCTGCTGCGAAAAAACCTATCCGAGGCAACGGCCAACAGCATTTTCTTCAATTCACTGATGAGGGTTGTGGACAACGTATGCACTTCGTAAGCACAAGAGGACAGAGTCTGCCCGTATCGGCGGCGCGCGCCATTGTCTCCGGTCTGGCGCCCGACGGCGGTCTCTATACGCCTGAATCCTTCCCGTCGCTCTCGATATTGGAAATCACCGCGTTGCTTCCGCTCGGCTATACCGATCGTGCGGCTTATGTGATGTCGCTATTTTTGAGCGAAGACTTCTCGTATGACACACTTCGTGAGTTTACAAGCCAGGCCTACGGCTTCAATAAATTCGGCGCGCAGCCTTGCCCGGTTTCAGCTCTGAGCGGCGGGATGCACGTCCTGGAGCTCTGGCACGGGCCGACCTGTGCCTTCAAGGATATGGCGCTGCAAATGCTGCCGCGTCTGATGCTCGGCTCGCAGAAGAACGTCGGCGAGGAGGGAACGGCGCTCATCCTCACCGCCACCTCCGGCGATACGGGCAAAGCCGCGCTGGAGGCGTTTGCTAACATCCCGGGCACCGAAATTCTGGTGTTCTATCCCAAGGACGGCACCTCGCGTATGCAGGCGCTGCAGATGGTTACACAGGAAGGGGACAACGTCGGCGTTTTCTCAGTTTTGGGAAACTTTGACGACGCTCAGACGGCCGTCAAGACGCTGTTTACCGACGAGGAGGTGCGCGGCGCGCTGCGTTCGCACGGTCGCTTTTTCTCATCGGCCAACTCCATCAATCTCGGGCGTCTGCTGCCGCAGGTAGCCTATTATGTATCGGCGTACTGTGACATGGTGTCCGCGGGTAGCCTCGACATGGGGCAGGAGATCGACATCTGTGTCCCGACCGGTAACTTCGGAAACATTTTGGCCGCCCTGTTTGCCCGCACAATGGGGTTGCCTGTACGCAAGCTGCTCTGCGCCTCCAATCAGAACGATGTGTTGACCGAATTTCTGCAAACCGGTCGATACAACGCCCGGCGGCCTTTCTTTACAACCTCATCACCCTCAATGGACATTCTCATCTCGAGCAATCTCGAGAGAGCTCTGTTCCATCTGTCGCACAACCAGCCTGACTTTGTCCGCGATTGTATGAGCACGCTGGGCAAGGAAGGGCATTATGAGTTGTCTTCCGAGCGCCTTGATGTGTTCCGCTCCGTTTTCCATGCCGACACGGTCGACGCCGACCAGACTCTGGCCACCATCGCGGATGTCTTCGCGCGGGAGCACTATCTGCTTGACCCGCACACGGCCGTGGCCTTTTGCGTAGCCGAGCGGTACCGTGCCGCCCGTAATTCGGACAGGCCTATGCTGATTTGCTCAACCGCGAGTCCCTTTAAGTTCTCTGACGCCGTGCTTCAGGCGCTCTCTTTGGTAGCACCGGACGACGAATTTGAGAAGATGCGTTTGCTGTCCGAACACACCGGTCAGCCTATACCCAAACCTCTGGCCGAGCTGCAAAGTAAACCGGTTCGGTTTACTCAGTCGCTGGCGCGGGACGAGCTGAAAAAGGCAGTTGACCAGTTCTTGTCCAAGTAGCGCCACGGTCGAGAACCTGTCCGAGAAGAATAAATCTTTCGCCGGATAAAAGGGTTCACGGACTGTCCGTGAACCCTTTTCAAGTCCTTATATTGCTTGTTCCGACGGTTACTTAGGTCCCAGGCTTCTGCCTATACGTGGAGCAAAACGTCTCGCTTTTGTCGGTCGCGTATTCGGTGCCGACCTGAATGTTGGTCGCACGGCAACAGTTGCCAGTGCCGTGGTGCGAACAGGTGGACACGCTGCAGTTGACGCCTGTAATCTTGGTGTTCTTGCTCTGGTCGTGGTTTCCAAACATATCTTTCATTTTCTCCTTTATACTCAGGTAGCCGATGCCATATGGCACCATCGGCTCTAGGGAAATCCGGATCAGACACGGACGGCCAACGCGTCGGGGGAGAGGGCAGTCAGTTGGGCTGAACCCGACATGTTTTCCATCGGAAAATGCCGGATAATCGGCATTTTTATGCCTGGCATGCACACCGTGCGCCCCGGGGAATATAATTAGTATAGACTTTATGTCGGCTGTTTATACTCAAGCAGGAGGTCGGTCATGGCGCTTTACGTAATAGGAGATTTGCACCTCTCATTGGGCGTCGACAAGCCGATGGACGTCTTTGGCGGCGCATGGATTGGTTATCAGGAGAAAATAAAAGAGAGCCTTTCCGCCTTGACCACCGACGACACGCTTGTTTTGGCCGGCGACACGTCTTGGGGCATGAGTTTGGAGCAGACCGCCGCCGATTTTTCTTTTTTGGAATCATTTCCGTTCCGAAAGATCCTGATCAAGGGCAATCATGACTATTGGTGGACAACCGCCGCCAAAATGCAGTCGTTTTTCGACGCGCAGGGCTATATCCGCTTCGAAATCCTCCACAACAACGCGCTCGCATACAACAATATCATGCTGGTGGGAACGCGGGGCTGGTTTCTGGAGGAAGACCGAAAGGGTGGGCACAACCAGAAGGTCTTTCAGCGCGAATGCATGCGGCTGGAGGCCTCGCTGAGGGAGGCGGCCAAGAGGATTGTGGATCCTCCCGAAGAAGGGGAATGGGCCATCGCGTTTTTGCACTACCCGCCGCTGTATGAGGGCTATCGCTGCGATGAAATCATAGAGATTTTGAAAAAGTATCGCGTGAAGCGGTGTTATTTTGGCCATCTGCACGGCGCCGTATGCGCGCGCGCCATCGAGGGGTTGTATGATGGCATCGATTATCGGCTCGTCTCGGCCGACCATTTGCGTTTTCAGCCGGTCAGAGTGCTGTAGATAGGGCCTCGCCTCACCCGGAACAAGATGGCCGTAGAGGAACATCACGGGCAGATTGCACAAAAGTTGCGGGTTTGTCTGAATGATATTTTTGTGGAATTCTTTTTGATTGTATGATAGTATGAGCGATAACCGAGTGGGAACATACAGATGAGCCTAGAGACAACGGAGGAATAAGAGTATGATCATCAAATCCATGGAAACCGAAGAAAACGGCCGCGTTGCGCTTACCGTTACGGTGGAGAAAGAGCCGTTCGAGAAGGCCGTTGATTTGGCCTATCAGAAAAACGGAAAGCGAATGAACGTGCCCGGCTTTCGCAAGGGCAAAGCGCCGCGCAAAATGATTGAAACCCTTTACGGCGAAGGGGTTTTTTATGAGGACGCCGTCAATTTCGCCTATCCGGACGCCGTGGATGCGGCCATCGAGGAAAAGGGGTTGGATCCGGTCGAGCGCCCCGACATCGAGGTGACCGATCTCTCCAAGGAGGGCTTCACCTTCATCGCGCGGTTCTTTGTGCGGCCCACCGCCGAGATTGAAAACTACACGGGCCTCACCGTTTACAAACCCCCCGTCACGGTCGAGGAAGAGGAAGTCGATCATGAGCTGTCCCACCTGCAGGAGCGCAACGCCCGCATGGTCGAAAGTGCCGACCCGGCGCAAAACGGCGACACGGTCATTCTCGACTATGAGGGGTTCGTCGATGACGTGCCCTTTGACGGCGGCAAGGACGAGCGCGCCACGCTGGTGTTGGGCTCGGGCCGCTTTATTCCCGGCTTCGAAGAACAGTTGATCGGCAAGAAGGCCGGAGAGTCGGGCGAAGTCAAGGTGACCTTCCCCGAAGAGTACCACGCGCCCGAACTCTCGGGCAAAGAGGCCGTATTTCGTGTGTTTATCCATGAGGTAAAGGCTCGTGAACTGCCCGTACTGGATGACGAGTTCGCCAAAGATGTATCTGAGTTCGACACGCTGGCCGAATTCCGCGCGGATATGAAGAAGAAGATGGCCGAGAGTAAGGACAGGGACGTCGAGGACAAGGTGGAGGGTCAGCTGGTCGACAAAATCGTCGAGAACACAACGGTCACCGTGCCCGATCCGATGGTGGAGGAGCAGTCAAGCACTTTCCTGCAGAATCTGAGCTATCGGCTTTCATCGCAGGGCATCGACTTTGCCACCTATCTGCAGATCACGCAGCAAACCCCGGAGAGCTTGAACGAGGATATGCGCCGCCGCGCCCTCAAGCAGGTCACCGCCAATCTCGCCTTCGAGACCATCGCCGGCAAGGAGAACCTGACGGTCACCGATGAGGAACTTGAGGAAGAATATCAAAAGATCGCCGAGAACAACAGTGTGACGCTGGAGCGCGTCAAGGAAAGCATCCCGGTCAAATCTCTGCGCCGCGACCTACTCTGTCTCAAAGCTTCCCAGCTGGTTCGCGCCAAAGCGATCGAGACGAACGAGGAGCCGGTAGTCGTCGATGTAAAAGCGCCTGCCGACGCCGAGGCGCCCGTCAAGAAACCGCGCGCCAAGAAGGCCGCGCCGGCCAAGACCGCCGCGAAAGAGAACACGCCGGAGGAAACCAGGGACGCCGGGGCAGATACGGCGGAGACCCCGGCCGAGTAAGAAGAAACGGATCAAACGAATAAAGATTTTTTAACCGTTAAGAATGTCGATGGAGGTTACGATATGAGTTTAGTGCCTATTGTTGTCGAACAGACCAACCGCGGAGAGCGCTCCTATGATATCTTTTCCCGCCTGCTCAACGACCGCATCGTTTTCCTGTCCGAAGACGTCAACGATGTGACGTCCAGTCTGGTGGTGGCGCAGCTTTTGTATTTGGAAGCGCAGGATCCCGACCGCGACATCCAGTTCTACATCTCCAGCCCGGGCGGTTCCATCACGGCGGGTATGGCCATCTTTGACACGATGAACTACATCAAGTGCGACGTGTCCACCATCTGTATCGGCATGGCGGCCTCGATGGCCTCGTTCCTTTTGGCGGCCGGCGCCAAAGGCAAGCGTTTGGCGCTGCCCAGTGCCGAGATCATGATCCATCAGCCCTCCGGCGGCACGCAGGGTCAGGCCACCGACATCCAAATCCATGCAGAGCACATCATCCGCATCAAAAAGAGAATGAACGAGATGCTCGCCAACCTCACCGGCCAGAGCCTCGACATTATTGAACGCGACACCGAGCGCGACAATTTCATGACCGCCCAGCAAGCGCTGGAATACGGCATCATCGATAAGGTTATTGACAAGCATTAAGTGGTTTCTATTTTTAAAATAACGCAAAAATGTGTGCGCCCATCTCAGGAGGTTTTTATGCCAAGAATGGATGACAAGAAGACCATCACATGTTCCTTTTGCGGCAAACATCAGGACCGCGTCAAACGCCTGATCGCCGGCCCGGGAGCTTACATCTGCAACGAGTGTGTGCATCTCTGCCTCAGCATTTTGGATGAGAACCACGACACCGTTGTGCAGAAAGCACCCGAGTCGCTCGACACGTTGCCCCGTCCGCGTGAGATCAAGGAGACGCTCGATGAGTATGTGATCGGTCAGGAGGCGGCCAAAATCGCGCTCTCGGTGGCTGTTTACAACCACTATAAGCGAATTTACTTCGGCGGCGGCGACGATGTCGAGCTGCAGAAGAGCAACATCCTGATGCTGGGGCCCACAGGCTGCGGCAAGACCTATTTCGCGCAGACACTGGCCAAAATTCTGAATGTTCCCTTTGCCATCGCCGATGCCACCACCTTGACCGAGGCCGGCTATGTGGGTGAAGATGTGGAAAATATCCTGCTCCGTCTGGTGCAGGCCGCCGACTACGATGTGGAACTGGCCGAGCGCGGCATCATCTACATCGACGAGCTGGACAAGATCGCGCGCAAGAGCGAGAACACCTCCATCACCCGCGATGTCAGCGGGGAAGGGGTGCAGCAGGCGCTGCTCAAAATTCTGGAGGGTACCGTGGCCAATGTCCCGCCGCAGGGTGGCCGTAAGCACCCCCACCAGGAGTTCATTCAGGTCAACACGTCCAACATCCTGTTCATCTGCGGTGGCGCCTTCGACGGTATCGACAAGATCATCGAGGATCGCTTGGGCAAAAAGGGCATGGGCTTTGGCGCCGTGGTCGAGAGCAAGAAGGAAAAAGACATCACGACGCTGTTTAAAGAAATCCAGCCCCACGATCTATTGAAGTACGGCATCATTCCCGAGCTGGTCGGACGCCTGCCGGTCATCGCGCCGCTGGGCTCTCTGTCCCGGGATGAGCTGGTGAAAATTCTCACCGAGCCGAAAAACGCGCTGACCAAGCAGTACAAACGACTTGTTGAGTACGACGATGTCGATTTGGCCATTGAGCCGGGGGCCTTGGGCGCGTTGGCCGATCGGGCCATCGAGCGCAACATCGGCGCGCGCGGTCTGCGTTCAGTCATTGAAAATCTGATGATTCCCATCATGTATGATATCCCGTCCGACCCGACCATCGAGGTGGTCACCATCACCGAAGAATCGGTCAAAGACGGCGCCCCGCCTGACATCAAGTATAACCCCGAGAAGAAAAAGAAGAAGACGCCGGTCAAGTCCTCTGTTAAGACCAGTGAAAAAGCGGTGGACAGCCGCGAAAACGCGTCATAAACCGCACTTCCAATCGCTCACGAGGCCGTCATTGTCGCTGTTATAGCTGACGATGGCGGCCTTTGCTATATCATGGGACTCGTGTAACAAGTTGGTGAACATAATAAATCTGTACGACTGTAAATATTATTGCAGATTGACAAAATTTTCTTCGCGCGGTATAATACTTTATGCATATTTATTAATTCTCCTTCATTTTTCGCGTGTACATTCAGCAGTTTGCTCACTTAATGGAATTTTTGCTCGAGTGTCGCGTTTCCTATTTTTCCGGCAAACGCCATGAGGCTCAATCGATTTCATCCCGCGTTTGCGGTATTTTTTGTGACACGGTGGGCTTCCACTGTACATATTTTGAGTATGGCAAAGGAGAGACAGACACATGAAAAGAAAGACCCACACCAAACGTTCGCTGTTGTTCAGCGGCGTCGCACTATTGCTGTGCGTCGTGCTGCTGGCCGCGACCACCTTCGCCTGGTTCACCTCGGTGGCCAGCAACAAGGGCAATCGGATTGATTCCGGTTCGCTGCAGATTCAGGTCTTGGGGTATGATTACGACGCTAACTCCTATGCGGTCACCGAGTTGGAACCTACCAACGACTTCGCTCTGACGAGTACCGAGGCGCTCATCAGCGAGGAAAATTGGGAACCCAGCCTGGTTGGACACAAGTACATAGAGGTCAAAAACAACGGCACTTTAGATCTCAAATTTAAGCTGCAGTTCAGCGCCAATGACGGCGGTTTGGAAGATGTTCTGTTGTATCGTTTGGTTCCGGTTGACGTACTGGGCGACCGAAAGGACATTGACAAAACTGATAACTGGAAACCCATGAGTGAGTTGACTTCTGAGGGCGGCGAGTTTGTCAAGCTTCCAGTCGGCACCGATTCAAAATTCTATAGAATCGACTACAAGTTCTGCGACTGGGCCGGTAACTATTATCAGAATAAGTCCTTCGAGGCTGACATTTTGGTCACGGCCATCCAGGATATCGACGATGCCAAGATGACGGTAGTCAGCACATGGGATGAGCTGCTCGCCGCGATTGCCGCCGACGAAGGATCGACCATCATCTTCGGCGCCGACATTACTGCTCCGAGCACGGCTTTGGTTCTGACGATCGACAAGGCGCACAACTTTGATCTGAACGGATACAAGTTGGATGCCCCGGGCGTGGACATTTCTTTTGAGTATGATCTCTCCTGTGCTTCGGACATCGCGAATGGTAAGATTTTTGCCAAGAGCGTTGCATTTAATACTCCGAACACAGTCATCAACCTTTGCTCCGACCTGCGTCTGTTCCTAGTTGATACTGACCTTGGACTGGATGCGACTCCGGGCACCGGCAATGTGAGAGACTTCCACAACGAAGCCACCGTAGCAGAAATAGACAATCTTGTTATTCTTCCGGATGGCATGACGGGTGCTGAGTTTGTTGCGGCCGTTGAGGATCTCGATGATGGAGCAGTCGCGGTTGTGCCCGCCGGTATCTATAACACCACGTCGCCTGAATCGAATCTCGTTGCAGATGTCGCCAACCTGATGATCACGACGGACAACATCACACTCATTGCCGAGGATCCCGACAACACCATTATCACGTTCAAGCGCGAAAGCGGCATGGGCTATCGTCAACAGGCTCTGTTTGTCGCAGCTTCCAACGTTACTATGGATGGCTTTACCTTTACTTTCCATGACGACAGTAATCCCGGCTACATTTCTATTGATGGCAAACTGCTTGAGTACGGACCGGACGCTTCCGGTGTCATCAAAAACTGCACCTTTGATTCGAACAATTTCTGGGGCAATAGTGGTGACCAGGCCGTCGGCTTGATGATGGGCGCCAAGGGTGCGTACACCATCATCAACAACAACTTCCGAAACAGCGCGCTGTGCATAAACAAGGGCGCCGGCAAAAACGCCAATCCGGATCAGTTGATCGTGCGTGACAACCTATTTGATGACAGCGTGGTCATTTTCCTAAACGACTTTACGCTTTCGGGCAACTCCGATTACAGTGGCTGGTGCAAAGAGGATATCGTCTATCCGCTGTTCACCGGCAACACTTTCATCAACAAGTCCATGGACACTCGAGCCGGCGCTCCTGTAGCCTTTAGAGGCGCCTGGCAGCGTGCCAACCAGGACACGGCCGGACTCACCGACGCCTATATTGATGGACTGATCGCAAACAACACAGGCATCACCGGAAGCCCCAGAATCATTGGGCAGAGCTATGACGGCAAACCCGACTTCTTGCGATTCTACATCGGCTAAACCCACCCCGCAAAACCACCGATAACCATTACAGCACCCCGCTGCTGCGGGCGGACGCCACCTTGGCGTCCGCCCGCACCCGGCGGCTTTCCAGTGCCCCCATTAACTCCGGAAGCCCTGTCCGGAGTACGGAGCTTGTTGTATGAATAAAAAGCGAAACATCTTCATGTCCCTGTGTGCGATATTGCTGGCGTTTGTCATGCTGACCGGAACCACCTTGGCGTGGTTTTCGGTGACGTATGGCAATGTAGGTACGCGCATCGAGATGGGGACGCTGCAGCTTCGAGTTCTGGGCTATGATAAGTACGGTACCCCCATCCACGCCGACGGCGTCGCGCCGCTGGACACGGTTACCAACAATTTCGCCCTGGAGACAACCCCGCCTCTGATTTGTGATGACCTCATGGAGCCCAGCCTCTGGAACACCAAATACATTAAATTCGTCAACTATGGTTCATTGGACCTGAAATACACCCTCAGCTTCGATGTAATTGTCCCAAACAGCCGCTTGCAGGAAGTCATCCTATACCGCTTGACCCCGCTTGACGGTCTCACCGAGGTGCCGTCCTTTGCCGACGACACACTGGTACCCGTTCCTTCCGGCCCTTGGAGCGTACTGCCCGATCTGGTTGACCTGGATCTTGGCTACGAGTATTTGGATGCCAGCCCGCCGTCCAACGGACCGGATTACCCCTCGGTACGGATTTACCGTCTTGATTACAAAATGTGCGACTGGGCGGGCAATAGTTATCAAGGTCTGATCCTGACCGCCGACCTCCACGTTTCGGCGACGCAATACACCAACAATGAGATTGATTTCTAAAAGGATTGGACACCGGCCACCGAAAGGCCTTATAATAGGTTTATCTATTCATTCCAAGGAGATTCGGTATGAAGAAAGTCCTGCGGGTGGCCCGGCGCGTTCTTGTGGCTCTGCTGATGGTGTTTACCTTCATTGTCATGATATTCACCATTCTTTCCTTTACAAGCTTCAACAATCAAAAAGGTGTTTTCGGCTTTCAGTTCTTTGTCGTGCTGTCCGACTCGATGAAAGGCACATTTAACGCCGGCGATGTTGTGGTTTCGCAGACCGTTGACCCGGCTACGCTTCAACCCGGCGATGTCATAACCTTTGAATCAATCGATCCGGCCAATTTCGGGCTGGTGGTAACGCACCAGATATATGAGCGCACCACCTACGAAGGCGAACCCGCCTTTGTCACCATCGGTGTGGCCAACGGCGTTGTCGACGCGGTACCGGCTCCTGAGAGCAGCGTCCTGGGGCAGTATCGTTTCCGCATTCCCAGCGCGGGTTATCTCTTTGACTACTTGCGCTCCACTGCCGGATACCTTATTCTGGTTTTGCTTCCGTTTGTACTCTTGATCGCGTATCTGACCGTTCGTTTTCTTCGCCATTGGAAAGCCTACCGTGTTGAAAAGCAGGAAGAATTCAACGCTGAGCTTGACGGGGAAAAAGAAAGATATATGAAGGCCCAAGAGGAACTGGAACTGTTGAAGAGTAAGCTCCAGCGTCTGGAGCGGGGAGAGGATCTTCCTTCCGAATCCTCCTATATTGACTTCGAAACAAAAATGCCCATTCCGGGCGATCCCGTTCTGGAAACCAATGTTAAGCTTGAAGCGGAACCCGAAAGAACGGAGAAGGCTGAGTCCATGCTTGTCTTCGAAGGGGAGTCTGAAATCGAACGCAAACCCGAACCGAAGCCCAAATCCGATTCGGAATCCGGGCCAAAAGCAATGTTTTTAAGATCGAAACGAACGCCCAAGCCAGATCCTGACCCAGAGCCTGCGTCGGAGCCCGTATCTGTGCCTGAATCCAAACCCAAGAGCAAGGCCAAAGCCGAACCTAAGGCAAAACTCGAACCCATCCCCGAGCCGGTTCGCTCCACGCACGACTGGGCGGGCGACGCCGGTGATCTGCACTCCTCGCTTCCGGATCTGGAGTCGCTTCTGGCCTGTCCCACCGCGCAAGAAGAGGAACGGCGGCACCAACAAGCCGAAAAGCCGTGATTTCATAGGGCGCTGATTGTTTTGACATTCGTACCATCTCTTTGAGACGAGGTGAAGGTATGCCCCGCAGCAACGACCACACACATGAGCGTAGTACGCACACTAGGATGAAAAGCCGCAGGATCGTCCGCTTCCTGACGGCGCTTGTGGTTGTGCTTTTTGTTTTGCAGATGACGGCGCTGGCGGTGCAAACCCTGTCCGTCCGCGTGGCAAACAACAGCATCAGCGCCGGGCAATACAACTTCTCCGTTTCTCTTGGCAACAACGTTTCCTCCTTTACAGGAATTGCGCCTACGGTGCCTCTTGTCGGTGATACATCTCACCGCGCTGACCTGGCGCTGTCCTTCCCGACGCCCGTCCCCGAGCCTGAGGATCCGTCGGAACCTTCCGATGAGCCTTCCGAGGAACCGGGAGAAAACCCCGAACCTCCTGAGGAACCGCAACCGCCCGAGCCACAAGAGCTGGTCTATTACGTCAAGGTAATGAATCGGGGACAGGATGAATCGTCGCTCGGCTGTCAATATACGATGTCCCTCGAATGTCCCACAGCTGTCACGGCCACCTTGGAATGCGTGACCAAGGTGCCGGACAGCAAGGGCTTCCCACCACAATCGGGCTCCATATATAGTAAAATACCCTTCGCATCCGGAATTGTGCTGTCGGGCGGCGCCGGCGACCACTATCAGATCTACAAAATCACGTTCACCGGTACCGGCAACGCCGGAACGGCGACCCTCAGCATTGAGAATTATTTTGAAAACCACGTTGAGAAACCTAGTACACCCTGATGTGCGACGATTGGGGAGCAACTATTTCGATACAACCGTCGTTGTCCTTTGGTTATCTTTTCCGGGTCTGGTCAAGGTGAATGACTCTCAGAGTGCGTTCGCCCTGACAGGATCCGGTTTTTTCTTTACATGCGTCGCAACGTGAGATATAATACAGAAATATGTTGGTCATTGCTTTTCGACAGTGACACAAGAAAGGAGTGTTTTTGTGGATGAGATAAAAACCCTCCCGTTGCTGGCTTTACGCGGCCTTATTGTTTTTCCGCAAATGCTGGTACACTTCGACGTCGGACGGGAAAAGTCCATCCGGGCGATTGAAGCGGCCATGAGTGAAAATCAACAGGTTTTTTTGGTGGCGCAGCGTGATTTGCGCTCCGAGGAGCCTGATTTTGACGATCTCTACGAGGTGGGCACCGTCGCCCGTATCTGCCAGATTCTCAAACTGCCCGGCGATAACATGCGCGTGATGGTGGAGGGTGTCGCCCGCGCCAAAATCAGCAACCGCATGACCTCCGAGCCCTATTTCCTTGCCGAGATCGCGCCGGTCAAAGCGCGCCGCCGCCGTGTATCGGAGGATCAAGTCGAAGCCATCATCCGCCAGGCCTACGCTTTTTTCGATGAATACGCGCGATTGGCGCCGCGTCTGTCGGCCGAGTTGGCCGCAGGCGTCACCGAGATCACCGATCCCGGTCATCTGGCCGACTTCATCGCCCAGAACATGGTCGTTCGCCATGAGGAGAAGCAGACCATTCTGGAGTTGAGCAACCCCATCGACCGGCTGACCAGGGTTATCTCGCTGCTTTCGCACGAAAACGAGATTCTGGACATCGAACACAACATTCAAAACAAACTGCGCCAGCAGTTGAGCAAAAACCAGCGCGAGTATTTTCTCCGCGAACAGATCAAAACCATTCAGGACGAGCTGGGTGAGTCGGAAAACCTGGGTCAGGAAGTGGACGAGTACCGCGACAAAATCAAAAAACTGCGGTTGGCCGAACTCGCTGAAGACAAGTTGCTGGCCGAGGTCAACCGCTTGTCCCACATGCACACGTCCTCCCCGGAGTCGGCCGTGATCCGAACCTGGCTGGATACCTGTCTGGCGCTGCCCTGGAACAAGAATACCCGCGAGAAACTCGACATCGCGGCGGCGAGCCGGACGTTGGACGCCGATCACTACGGTCTGGCCAAGGTCAAGGAACGCATTTTGGAGTTCCTGGCCGTGAAAAAGCTCGCCCCTCAGCTAAAAGGGGAAATCCTCTGTTTGGTCGGCCCGCCGGGGGTGGGCAAGACCTCGGTAGCTACCTCGGTGGCACGCGCCATGGGCCGCAAAATGGGTCGCCTGTCGTTGGGCGGAGTGCGGGACGAGGCCGACATTCGCGGCCACCGCAAGACTTACATCGGCGCCATGCCCGGCCGCATCCTCACCGCTGTGTCCCAGGCCGGCACGCGAAACGCCGTATTGGTACTCGACGAAATCGACAAGCTGGGGCATGACTTCCGCGGCGATCCGGCGGCCGCTCTGTTGGAGTTGTTCGACGTCAAGCAGAACGCCGAGTTCCGCGATCACTATGTTGAATTGCCCTTCGATCTGTCCGATATTCTCTTCCTCACAACGGCCAACACGACCGAAACCATCCCGCCCGCGTTGCTTGACCGTATGGAGATCATTGAGCTTTCCAGCTATACCGATGAGGAAAAGCTGCAAATCGCCAAAAAGCATTTGTGGCGGAAGCAATTGGCTCGCCATGGGTTGTCCCGAAATGTATGCCGCGTCTCCGACACGGCCATTCGTGAAGTCATCGCCGGATACACTCGAGAATCGGGTGTGCGTCAGCTCGAGCGGGAGCTGGCGGCGCTTTGCCGCAAATCGGCGATGGAGATCGTCGGCGGCGCTGAAAAAGTTACCATTAGACCTGAACACTTAGAAACCTATCTCGGTGTCCGAAAATACAAACCCGAACGGCTCCATGGCGCCGGCGAAGTCGGTGTGGCCACCGGTCTGGCGTGGACACGCGTCGGCGGAGAATTGCTCGATATGGAAGTGGGCGTGGTCAAGGGAAGCGGAAAAATTGACCTGACCGGTAACCTGGGCGATGTGATGAAGGAGTCGGCGCGCGCCGCGCTCACTTACATCCGCAGTCGTGCCGGGGCGCTCGGACTCGAGCCCGATTTTCACAAGAACTATGACATCCACATTCATTTCCCCAGCGGCGCCATTCCCAAGGACGGCCCGTCGGCCGGGATTTCCTCGGCCGTGGCCATGATTTCGGCGCTCACCGGCGCGCCGGTCAACCGGGATGTGGCGCTTACCGGTGAGATCACTTTGCGCGGACGCGTCCTGCCGATCGGCGGACTGAAAGAAAAGACCATGGCCGCCTTCCGGGCCGGGGTGCACACCGTAATTTTGCCGCGCGACAACGAAAAAGACCTGGCCGATATCGATCCGGCCGTTCGGCAGGCGTTGCATTTTGTGCTGGCCGATCACATGGACGCCGTGTTGCCCGCCGCCATCGACTTTGCCAAACGGCCGGTCAGGGGAGACGACGTTCCGCTGGAATCGATGCTGTCCGCCGCGCGGCCGCCGGTCGCGCACGCGGAGTTGTGCTGATATGGCGCTGAATGTAACGCAGGCCGAGTTCCTGCTGTCCGCCTTTTCACCCGAGCAATTCATTCACGACGACCGACCCAAGTTTGTCTTTGCCGGTCGTTCCAATGTAGGTAAGTCCTCGGTCATCAACTGCCTGCTCGGGCGCAAACAACTGGCCAAGGTCGGCCATACCCCGGGCAAAACGCGCGCCGTGAACTACTTTGCGGTCGGCGATGTCTGTCTCGTCGACTTGCCGGGCTATGGATATGCCAATGTATCGCACACCGAGAAGGCCAGGTGGGCCGATTTAATGGAGCGGTTTTTTGAGGATATGCGTGCCATCACAAAGGGATACATGATTGTTGATGCCCGCCACAAGCCCACCGCCCAGGATATTACCATGGCGTCCTACTTCCAGATGACCATGGTACCCTACGCGGTCATTGCCAACAAAATTGACAAGCTCAAGCCCTCGGAAATTCCCTCCCACTGCCAGCGCATCCGGGAAACGCTTGTGTTGCCCGAGCCGCCCATTCCATTTTCTGCGGAGAAAAAGGCCGGACGAGACGCCGTGTTGTCTGATATGGAGAAAGCATTGCACGATTCGTAAGGCAAAACTACGATGCAGGCAAGGAGAGGATATCCAATGAAGTTTATCCGCTACCGCACCGGGGCACAAACGGGCTGGGCCATTTTGGAGGGCAGCCTTGTCCGCCCTCTGTCGCAGGCGCCTTGGCTGGGTGTCGCGCCCGAGGCTAAGGTGCTACCATTGCGAGACCTCCATTTTCTAGCGCCGGTTTGCCCGTCCAAGATCGTCTGCATTGGGCACAATTTTGCCGAACACGCCGCCGAACTGGGACATGAGCCGGCCGAACCGGTGATTTTTTTGAAACCGCCCTCGGCGCTGATTGGACCGGGCGCTGAAATCCCATATCCCCCCACCGTAACCCGGCTCGACTATGAGGCCGAGTTGGCCGTCGTAATCGGACAGACCGCCGCCGATGTGGAGGCCGAGCAGGCGAAGGACGTGATCTTCGGCTACACCTGCGCCAACGATATCACGGCCCGGGATCTGCAGCGACAGGACGGACAATGGACGCGTGCTAAGGGTTTTGACGGGTTTGCCCCGATCGGACCCTGGATTGAGACCGAGCTCGACGCGAGTGATCTCAGAATCCAATCGTTGCTCAACGGGGAAGTACGTCAGTCGGCGCGTACCTCGCAGTTTGTCTGGAGCATTGAGCGCCTTATTGCCTTTGTGTCATCGGTGATGACACTGCTGCCCGGTGATGTCATTTTGACCGGTACGCCGCCCGGCGTCGGGCCGATGCGTGCGGAAGATACCATCAGTGTGGACATCGAAGGCATTGGAACATTGACCAATACCGTGGTCACGGAGTCTTTTTGACGCCTACTAAGAGACAGTGGATAAAGCGAAGCGAGGAAGGGGAGACTGCGTATGTTTTTGCCCGCAGCTCTGGGGATCTCCGACAGGGGACAACTCACCATCGGCCGGCGTGAGATTTCCCAGCTGGCCGAGCAGTACGGTACACCGCTGATGATTATGGATGAGGACGACATCCGTTCCCATTGCCGGGAGTTTACCGGCGCGCTGAAGCGCCATTACCCCGGCGCCGGTACCATCGCCCACGCCAGCAAGGCGTTCACCTGCTTGTATATGGCTCGTATCGCCGCCGAGGAGGGCATGGGACTGGATACGGTGTCGGCGGGGGAGCTGTATACGGCCATGAAGGCCGGTTTTCCGATGGATCGTGTCTGTTTTCACGGCAACAACAAGACCGAGTCCGAGATTGACCTGTGTCTCACCCAGAAGATCCGGCGCATCGTGGTCGACAACGCCGAGGAGCTCGAGACCATTCAGCGCATGGCCAAGGAGAGAGGGCTTTGCCCTGAGATTTCCTTTCGCATTAAGCCCGGCATCGACGCGCACACGCATGAGTTCGTACAGACCGGGAACATCGACTCCAAGTTCGGCTTTGCGCTCGAGACCGGCGAGGCGCTCGATATTTTACGCCGCGCGGCCAAGATGTCGCATGTCAAACCGGTCGGCCTGCACTGCCACATCGGCTCGCAGATCTTTGACCCGGAACCTTTCGCCCATGCCGTTTCGGTGATGATGGCGTTTTACGCTGAACTGTGCCAGGAATATGGACTGCCGCTGTTTGAGCTCAATCTGGGCGGCGGTTTCGGTATTGCCTATACGCAGGACGACGACCCCCGTTCCATCGACGAGGTGGTGTCGGCCACCGCACACGCGGTTCAGGCCGAGTGTGCCCGGTATCAACTGCCGCTGCCGCATCTGGTCCTTGAACCCGGTCGCTCCATTACGGCCACATCGGGCGTCACCGTTTACACGGTCGGCTCGGTCAAACGCATTCCCAATGCGCGCACCTATGTCGCGGTCAACGGCGGCATGACCGACAATCCGCGCTTCGCGCTCTATCAGGCGCGGTATGACGCGCTTTTGCCCGAACGCCCTCAGCTGCCCAAGGATACGACCGTCACATTGGCCGGACGCTGCTGCGAGTCGGGAGACTTGATCGCCCGCGATATTCAGCTACCGCCGGTTCAGGCCGGCGACCTGGTGTGCGTGCTGTCCACCGGAGCCTACAACTATTCCATGGCCTCGCATTACAACCGTGTGCCCAAGCCGCCTGTCGTCATGGTCTCTCAGGGACAGGACAAGTTGGTTCTGCGCCGGGAGACGCTGGACGACTTGCTGCGCAATGATATGGTAATCGATTGACACGTGGCCACGCATATTCGGGAGACATCGCGTCGCCATGAACACGGGAGTGATTGAGATTTGCGCTACACTGAGTCCATTCCTCTGTCCGCCGTTTGGCTTGCCCTGGCGCAGTGCGGGTATGACTGCGGGTTTCATCCCATTTTAACCAGCCGCTCGATCATCTGTCGCAAGGACGACCGAGCCGAATAGCAGACAACGCGGCCTCATAGGATAGAGAGACAGGCGCCGGGCTTTTCCGGTGACCGCGGGAGAGGGTGCTACATTGAGTCAGGACGATCACAACAATCAGCCGCCCCGGCTGACGCGGTATTCTACCGAGCAGCCCTCCGACGAGAGTTTGCGGGCCGCCCTTTGGCGCAATGTGCCCGGAGCTGCCCCCCAACGTCCGAAGTCCGGGCGCATCCGCTGGCTGGTTCTGTCGCTTGCGGCTCTGCTTCTGATGGGTGGCGGCGCGTGGCTCCTCTGGGGGCGGCCGTCCCAAACAACACTCTCGCCTTTCGTTCGCTTGGCCGAGTGGCGTCCTGTGATTGACGCGGGGCACGGCGGCGAAGACGGCGGCGCCAATTCCCTCACGGGGGTGCGCGAGGCCGAGATCAATTTGCAGATCTCCGAGAAAACGCAGTGGCTCATGCTGTTTTACGGCGTCCCGGCTGTGATGACGAGAGAAAGTGACATTTCCCTGCACGACGCGTCGGCGTCGACCTTGCGGGAGAAAAAGGTATCCGACCTCAAGAACCGTACCGCGCTGGTCAACGGGGTGGATCGCGCTGTGCTGCTGAGCATACACCAAAACAGCTTCGATCAGGCAAAATACTACGGTCTGCAAGCTTTTTACGGTCAGAAGCAGGGGAGTCGCGAACTGGCTGAGTTGCTCCAAGATCTGGTCGCCCAGTCGGTGGATCCGACCAACACGCGCGCCGCCAAAGCGGTGGCCGATTCGATCTATCTGATGAATAATGTCACCGTGCCGGCCGTTTTGGTCGAGTGCGGGTTTCTCACCAATCCCGCAGAGGAGCGCAAGCTTCGGGAGGATCCCTATCAGCGCAAACTGGCCGCCGCCATCACAGCCGCATTTTTGCGGTGGGAGGACGCCCAGCGCGAGACGGCTGTAACGACGCCGGCGTAGGGTTTTACCGCCCGATGTAATATGCGCCGCGTAATTCAGATCCAACAAAAGAACCGGAGGGTGAACGGGGGGATGCATTCTCCCGTTCGCGACGCTATGAAAACAAGGAGCATTTTTTTCTGCACCGAGTGCGGCAATGAATACTCGAACTGGAACGGCCAGTGCCCCGGCTGCGGCGCGTGGAGCACACTGGTGGAACAGCCGGTAGAAGCTTCGCCCGCCCGGTCGGGCGGGCGCGTTTCAGGGGCGCGTGTGCAGATCAGGGGAGAGCATGGCCCTGTTGCGTTGCCAGGAATAACGCAAAACGACGCCCTGCGCTTTCCCACCGGTCTTTCCGAGCTCGACCGTGTGCTGGGCGGCGGCGCCGTCTTGGGTTCGGTTGTGCTGGTGGGCGGAGAGCCCGGCATTGGCAAATCAACCTTGCTGCTGCAAATCTGTTCGGCACTGTCGCGCGACCAGAAAATACTGTATGTAACAGGGGAGGAGTCGCCGCAGCAGGTCAAACTGCGCGCCCAACGGCTTGGATTGGGGGATTGCCCCAACCTCTACATATTCCCGGAAACCGATGCAGGCGTCATTCTGGACGCGGTGGACAAGCTGTCGCCGGGCATCCTGATCGTCGATTCCATCCAAACCATCTACACGCGCGGGCTGGCGGCCTCGGCCGGCAACGTGGCCCAGGTGAAGGAATGCACGCTATTGCTGATGGAATTGGCCAAAACCCGTGGCATCACGGTCTTTGTCGTCGGTCACGTCAACAAGGAGGGCGCCATCGCCGGCCCCAAGGTGCTGGAGCACATGGTCGACTGCGTTTTATACTTTGAAGGGGACAGGCAGCTGTCCTGCCGGGTATTGCGCGCGGCCAAAAACCGTTTCGGCTCGACAAATGAAATCGGCATGTTTGACATGCAGGAGAAGGGATTGGTCGAGGTGCCAAACCCTTCCGAATTCCTGCTGGAGGGTCGTCCTCTGCACGCGCCGGGTACCTGCGTGGCCTGTGTCATGGAGGGCGCGCGCCCGGTATTGGCCGAGGTGCAGGCGTTGATCGCCAAGAGCAGCTTCGGAACCCCCCGCCGGATGGTGAGCGGGCTGGATCACAACCGCGCCATGCTGTTGCTGGCCGTTCTGGAAAAAAGAACCGGCCTGTTCGTAGGCGGCAGCGACGCCTACATCAACATTGTGGGCGGATTGGAGATTGATGAACCGGCCGTCGACCTGCCGGTATTGTTGGCCTGTGCCTCCAGCGTACGCGAGGTGGCCATCCGTGAGCAGCTCTGCGCACTGGGCGAGGTCGGCCTGACCGGCGAGCTGCGCGCGGTGAGTGGGCTGCGTCAGCGCTTGACCGAAATTCGGCGCATGGGCTTCACGCACTGCGTCATTCCCAAACAGGGTACCAAGGGGTTAGCCGACCCGGACGGGCTGACGTTGCTACGTGTAAGCAATGTCAGAGAAGCGTTTTCTCGTGTGTTTGATTGACCGAGACCGCCGAAGGTTGCGGGTTGCTGTGATTGCGCGCGCGTCCCACAAAATGCGCGCAGTCCTCAAGGCCGTCGCAGCCGCTCGCGGCATGTTCCAGTCGGCAGAGGCCCTCAAGTTGATAAATGCATTCGCTGGTGCAGGGAATGATGCTCATGGCGATGCCTCCCGTCAAAAGGATTGTTTCTATTGTCCCGCACCGTGGCGCAAAGTATGTGCTCAATCCCTGATATGAAGAAATCCCCTGAATCGGGAAGTTTGTTGGCGAACTATACAAAATAAAAATTTTGTATAGTTCGGGGCATAGCTTCGGTTCAGGGAACCGATGATATCGCCAAAAGCGCCGTCCAGGGAAAACGATGTTGCGGCGCATTTTTTCAGCGTACCAAGGCCAGGGAGATTGGGTTTCTGCCGGCTGCGCCCGCGCTTGATCGCTATCCAACCGGATGCGCTTTCGTTTTACGCGCATCCGGTTTGGCCGCCGGGCGCACAGCCGATACGGCATGGCTTGACCCCATGCCCACATCATTTCATTCTGCCTGGAGGGCTGTAAAATGGACTACCGTGACGGCGCTCCGGAAATTTTGATCGAATTTCTCACTTTTCATGAGACCATTAAAGGCCACTCAAAAAAGACCGTTGATGAGTATTTCCTCGATCTCCGTTCCTTTTTCCGTTTTCTGAAGATACTGCGCCTGCATCTTGACCTGTCACGCTTTGACGAAATCACCATTCAGGACGTCGATTTAACTTTTTTATCACGCGTGACGTTGACCGAGGTCTACGAATACATGTCCTATCTGTCCCGCGATCGAAAAAAGCACCCCAACAGCGATCAATCGGCCTACGGTTTGGACGAGGCCGCGCGCGCGCGCAAAGTGGCCTCCATTCGTTCCTTCTTCAAATACCTCACCGTAAAGACGCACAAACTGGAAACCAACCCCGTTCAAGATCTCGACGCCCCCAAAACCAAAAAGACACTCCCCCGCTACCTCACTCTCTCCCAAAGTTTGGATTTATTGGAGGCCGTCGACGGACAGAACCGCGAACGGGACTACTGCATCCTCACGTTGCTGCTCAATTGCGGTCTGCGTATTTCCGAAGTGGTCGGTCTCAACCTGCATGACGTGCGGGACGATACGGTTCGTGTGCTGGGCAAGGGAAACAAGGAGCGCATCCTCTACCTGAACGCCGCTTGCCGTGAAGCGCTGGACGGCTATCTGGTCGTGCGCCGTACGTTACATCCCCCCGACAAACAGGCACTGTTCATTTCCCGTCTGAACAAGCGTATCGGCACCCAGACGGTGCACCTGCTGGTCAAGAAGCATCTGCGGGCCGCCGGCCTGAACACCGACGTGTATTCAACGCACAAGCTCCGCCACACAGCCGCTACCCTGATGCTGCAAAACGGGGTGGATATTCGAACCCTACAGGAGCTCTTAGGGCACGACCACCTGAACACGACGCAGATTTACACACACATTGACGCGGCCGAACTGAGAGAGGCCGCCATGGCCAATCCCCTCGCCCACCAAAAGCAAAAAAAGAAGGTGTCGGACATGCTGGAAGGCCGATAAGCTTTACACTCCTGTGTGCCATGCTTTACAGAGACTCTCCCCTGTAAAGCAAAACGATCTTCAGCGCCATTATATGCGGTTTTCATACGCGTTTCTCCAAAGAGACGAGCCTTCCCGCACACGCTGTGCGGGAAGGCTCGTCTCTTATAGTCTCACACCCCCGCGCGATTGCGCCGGAGACGCGTACTCTATCGACTCTTGACCAGTAATAACAATCCGAAGAACCCGGAAAAGTGCCGTCCACTTCCCAGCTCATACATCTCTTTCGGTGTGTAAAGCAACTTTACTTGTCAGAAACCAGGGGGATTTATGCCCGCGGATGCGCGCGGTTGTAGACGTCTCTGAGCTTATGCTTGACAAGGTAAGCATAGACCTGCGTCGACGAGATATTGGCATGACCCAGCATTTCCTGAATGGAATGCAAATCGGCGCCGTTTTCGAGAAGATGCGTCGCGAAGGAGTGGCGCAACGTATGGGGTGTGATCTGCTTGTTGATCTTGGCCGTCTCCTGATAATGCTTGACGATCTTCCAAAACCCTTGGCGCGACATGCGCTCACCGTTGACATTGACAAAAAGCGACTGTTCATTCATGCGGTTAATCATCTTGCCGCGCGCCAGCAGTGTATAGTCCGACAACGCGCGTACGGCCGCCGGATAGAGCGGAATGATGCGTTCTTTTTGGCCATTGACACAGCGTATGAAGCCCGCACTCAAATTGACATCGCTGAGATTGAGTGCGATGAGCTCTGAAACGCGGATACCGGTGGCATACAGAAGCTCCAACATGGCTCGGTCGCGGTGACCCTTGAGATCGGTGGGACGCGGCTGCATCAGCAGAAGCTCCACCTCTTTGCTGGTCAGCACCTGAGGCAGCTTGCGGTTGTATTTGGCCGAAACGATATTCTTGGCAGGATTGGCTGAAACGACATCGCGCAACAGCAAAAAATTATAGAAGCTCTTCAATGACGCGGCGCAACGAGTGACCGTCGCCGGAGATTTTCCATTGGCGGACAAATGCTGCAGATACTCCGAGCAAGCCTGATGGGATACTTCGGCCAAATCCGTCCCCGCACCCTCGGCAAGATAACGCTCAAACTGCGTTACATCCCGCACGTAGGAGGCAATGGTATTGCGAGAAGAGTTCTTCTCGTTCTCAAGATAATCCGCGAACTTTTCAACCATATTGTGCATCATACTTCCGCCCTTTTCATCACAAATCGCACCGGAACACCCTATGCAGCCAGATTAAACGACCGACCGCTCCGGTACTGGGATGTATTTGGAGTGACGCTTGCTGCCCGTCCTCTGAATCAGGGCACAGAAGCTCACAAGGAAAACAATTGTACAAGCCAGGATAAAAGCAGTGGCGAGAGGAAAGCCTCATAGAGCGCCACCATGGTCATGACCAAGGCCATGACACCGAAACGAAGGTAATAGACCGGCCGGAACAACCGTCCGGGCGGCCGGGGCATCTTGCCGGTGGAGATGCGCAGCAGCAGCACCGACGAGGTAAACGATTGATTGGCCAAAATGAAGAGACAGGGCAGCAGGATCAAGGTTTGAACCAGAAAGGCGCCCAACGCTAAACCCAATCCCGGCCATCCGAAGACAAGTACGAACGATGTGATGGAGAAGGACAGGAAAAAGCCGCGAACCGCCATGGCAACCGGCACCACGACAACGCCCAAAGACGTAAATCCGGCCAAAAAAACAACCGTGTGATACTCAAATGCATTGAGAAAGGACTGTCCGACCGAAGAAGGCGCGCCCGCGCTGGAACGAAGACTCTCCACATATTGCGTAAGCGTTTGCATCAGAGACTCCGCACCGTCTCCACTGATGCGCGTGGTCACAAGCAGTCCGACCACGGCACCACAGAGGAAAAAGGCAAAAGAGAAGACAAACGCGGGATCGATGCGGGACAAAGGGAACTTCCATCGCGTGGTCATTTTCATCTGCTACACCCCTTGTCCCATTTTTATGAGCAAGGGGGGCGGCATTATGACAATCAAAACCGGGGAAATGCAGTTTCATTAAAAAGATTTGGAAAGCTCATAGGCGCGTCGCGCACAGGCCGACATGGCGCGCATGACGGCATCGTCCAGTCCGTCGTCATCAAAGACCTTCAGCGCAGCCAGCGTGGTGCCGCCCGGCGAGGATACCTGACGAATGAGCGCCTCCAGCGACATATCCGACTCCAAAATCATCTTGGACGCACCCTGCATGGTCTTGGCCGCCAAACGGACAGCAAGATCATAGGGAAGTCCCATCTCCTGCGCGGCCAGCGCCATGGCGCTGCAGAACCGATAGAAGTACGCCGGCCCGGAACCGCTGACGGCCGTGACCTCGTTCATCATGTCTTCCTCCAGGAAAACCACGTCACCGGCACAGGCAAAAATAGAGCGGGCTGCCTTGAGCAAAAAATCGGGCGTACGCGGATTCTTGGCGATGACGGTCGCGCCACAGCCCACCGCCAAAGGTGCGTTGGGCATCACACGCAAAACATGCGCGTCCGGCCCCAGGCGTTCCTTAAAGAAGTCAGTCGAGAGCCCGGCGGCTATGGAAATAAAGTGCCGACCATCCGCCACAGGCGCGATGCCCATCAGTACGGTGCCCATGACCTGAGGCTTGACGCAAAGCAGCGTGAGTTGACAAGAAGACACCAGCGAGCGGTTGGACGGGGCCGATACCACGCCCAGCGGCGTCAGTTCCGCCAAACGATAGGCATCGGGCTCGAAGACCATAATGCGGTCGGCCGGTATCAACTTGGCCTCCAGCAACGAGCTAATGATGGCGGACGCCATGTTTCCGCCACCGATGAACCCCAGCCGATTGTCCAGCACCAACAATCCCTCCCGATGACATAACCCGCCCCAAGAGACGGAAACACCCGTATAATCAAACACGACCGCCTGTACGCTGTCGACCGCCACGCGAAAGCAATTTCGACTCTGGCACAAGCAAAAGCAAGTCGGCGAAGTGTTTGACATAACGAGGTAATAACACTATACGTCATTTTTATTCGAATAGCAAGGGGTGTTTAGGGAACAAAATCACTTTTGTCCATAATTACAAAAACTTATGTTAACAATATTATGTTAACTAGCGCTGTAATGAAAACGCCGCGCATTTTTACGCAGCGTAATATCCGCAAAATATTGCCCCGTCGGTTGTGAAAAATGCCACATGTTGCGTGGGGGAACCCGATGCCCGCCGTACAGGAGAACCGCAGATAATGTTCCCCGGAATTATCGACAACCTCTCCCCATCCGGGGGATAACTTCGGTGGATACAGCGAAAACCCTGTCTGGCGCAGTTGGCGGCCGCTTGGTGAGAATGACGAACGCCTCGCCTACTCTGTTGACGCGGCCGCCTTCCCAAGGGCATGCTTGGCCGCTAACAGCAGCGCGCATTCGGTGCGCTTGCGTTCCAGTCGGCATCCCAATTGATAATTGTTGTGAATGTCCCCGTTTGCGGTAAGGTTTCCGGCGGCGCAGCCACCGCCGCAGTAGAACTTGGCCCAGCAGTTTCGGCAGTCCTCGTTCGTCTCTACGCGGCAGGACTCGAAGCGTTCGGACGGCGTGAACCGGTCGTCGTCGACATGGCCCATGCGGAATTCATCGCGCCCGACAAACTGGTGGCAGGGATACAAATCCCCCTCAGGCGTCACGGCCGCATATTCGGTGCCCGCGCCGCAGCCGCGCAGTCTCTTGTAGACACAGGGCCCCTGCGACAGGTCGACGTTGAAGTGGAAGAAGGAGAAATCGTGCCGCCGCGCCAGTGTCTCCATCAGTCGATCGTAGGCGGCCTCGATGGAATCCATGTGCGCCACGGTGAGCGCCAGCGGGTGTCCGGGCGCCAACACCACCGGTTCCATCGACAGCGCCTTGAAGCCCTGGTCGGCCAGAAACAGGAGATCGTCGACGAATTCCGGGTTTCGCGCTGTAAAGGTGCCCCGCACATAGTGCTGACCGGTTCTTTTCTCCACCAGTCGCTTGATCTTGGGGAAGACGGCTTCGAAGCTCCCCTGCCCCGATGTGGTTTTTCGCAGAGCATTGTTGGTTTCGGGCCGGCCATCCATGGAGAGCACCACATTGTCCATCTCACGATTGATGTAATCGGTCGTCTCGTCGTCCAGCGCCAGCCCGTTGGTGGTCAGTGTGAAACGAAACCGTTTCCCGAACTCTTTTTCCCTGGCACGCGCGTAGGCCACCGTCTGCTTCACGGTGTCCATGGCCAGCAGCGGTTCGCCGCCGAAGAAATCGATCTCCAGATTCACGCGCGCGCCGCTTTCGCGAATGAGCAGGTCGATGGCCCGGCACGCCACCTCGGCTGGCATCACTTGGCGCGCCATGCCGTAGGCACCGGTACCGGCAAAGCAATAACCGCAGCGCAGGTCACAGTCATGCGAAACATGCAGGCACATAGCTTTCAACTGCGGTTTGGGACGCTGTTCCGTTGTCACGGGGTCCGAAAGCAACACGCCCTCCTTCTGCAGAGAACGCAGCTCATTCCATGCCGACAGACGTGCGGCATCCGGAGAACCCGCCGCTTCGGGAAACGCGTCGGTAGCGTCGGGCGTTATGTGGGGAATCAGCGCGTAAGCCGTGTCGTCAAGAATATGTACCGCGCCGCTCTCCACATCCAGTGCCAGATGGAGCCCCAAGCCTGAAAAGGTGTGTATCATGTGTGTTCCTCCTCGCCCGCGAACGGCAAAATGGGCAAACGTAGAGGCGGCCCAATGTGGCCGCCCTGCGTCGCAATTCGTATTGGGTTTTGTCCGAAGGCAAAAGCGCTTTTGCGAAGGGATTCCTTATTACTTCTGCGCAGATGCCTTCACAAACGGCTTGTCTTTGGGATTCAACTGCTCGCAAGTCTGATTGGCCAAAGTGCAGGATGTTTTGCAGGCCGACTGGCAGGAGGTCTGACACTCGCCGCATCCGCCCTTTTGCACCGTGGATTTCAGCGTGGCCTGCTGCAGTGTTTTGATGTGTACCATTTCACATTCTCCTTAGCATATGTAAAATTCGAAAAGCCTCGTCCGGCCGTAGATTTTGCGCTAACTGTGGCGCTTTTTCTTGCCGGACGCCGCCAAAACGGCCCCCAGCGCCGCCGTGCCGAGCGAGACCAGCAACACAACAAGCGTACTGTCGCCAGAACCCCAGTGCGAGAAGAAAAGCGCGCCCAAGACAAACAACAACAGGAAATAAATCAGCCCCGCCGCCAATCCAATCACAAGCGCGCGGCTTTTCAGACAGCGAAACGCGGTGAACCCGGCATAAAACGCACCAACCGCCGCGGCCAGAATCGGCGCCCCGTGCATAACGCTGCCGGGCAATGTGCCGCCCGAGACAAAAAACGCGGCGGTCAACAGCAAAAGCAGGGAAAGCGCGAGACTGAACAACAGCCGAAGCAACAGCTTGGGAACAATGCCCTTGGGCAGAGCTGCCGAATCCTCGTGACCGGTCATATGAACCCCTCCTCATCACCTGTGTCAAACCGGGAAAGACAAACCCGGTGGACAACACATTCTATGCGGAAGGGACAGGGGGTATAACCGTCACAAATCAATGCCGCAAACGAAATTACTTCTGCGAGCTCTGTGATACCTTGGACGCGATGGCCTGACGCACCATCTTAATCTGGTTGCGTTCATTTCCGGTTTCCAGAACGATGAAATCGTCGCCAAACTGTACGAGTCGACCAATGATGCCGCTGGTCGTGGTAATCTCATCGCCGACCACCAGCTCATTTCTCATCTTTTCCGCCGCTTTTTTGCGCTTGCTCTCGGGCCGGATGATGAAGAAGTAAAACACAGCGACGATGGCCACGATGAATACCAGATTGAAAATCATGGCGTTCCCGTCGTTGGCCGCGGCGCCGTCGCCAGCTGCGTCGGGCGCGGTTGTCGCCCAAAGGGTAAAGAATTTCTGAAACATGATTGTCCTCCCGCAAATGATTTTGCTTATTATATGTGTTTCTCCGCAAAAATGCAAGCGAAAAAGCGGCCGATCCCGCAGAAAATCGCGCTGGACAGATATCACCGGCCACCCTTCAGCGCAAGGCCTCGTAATACTTCGCCTTATAGTGCTGGTAAGACGCTATATAGGTATCGCTGCTGCCCTCATGGAGTTCGCGCAGAAATTCGTGAGGATCGAGAGACGCCGGCACCCGTTTGGAAAACTCGCGGCGCTGGATGACATAGACGGCTACGTTGGAGCAGTGGTCGGAGATACGCTCCAAATTGATCAGCAGTTCAAGGAACTGCGCGCCGCTCTCAACCGAGCAGGATCCGTTCTTGAGTCGCTCAATATGCTTGTCCCGCAGCAGCTCCTGCATTCGGTCGATGACCTGCTCCAGCGGCTCAATCTCCATGGCCTTTTCGTAGTTGCCGCCCTCAAAGCAGACGACCGTGTTGGCCAGAATCTCCCCGACCGCATCGGTGATGATCTTCAGCTCAGCCTTGGCATGATCCGAGAAGGATAGTTCCTTGCGGAAGATGTTTTCAGCCGCTTCCGAGAGGTTGATGGCATAGTCGCCGATCCGTTCAAAGTCGCCGATGGCGCGCAACAGCTCGCTGATGGAGAAGCTCTCATCACTCATCAAGGTGCGCTTGGTGAGCTGCACCAGATAATTGTCCAGCCGCGCCTCCATGCGATCCATGACATTTTCCACTTCGTTGAGCTGATCCTGCTTTCTTTCTTCGTAGTTTTCCAACAGGGCAACGGAGCGCCGATAGTTATCCAGACTGTAGCGAGCCAGCTGCACCGTCATCTCTCTGGCCTTCTCAAGCGCCAAAGCGGGCGTCTGCAGGAAGCGATCATCCAAAACGCTGATTTCAACCAGCTTATCCCCTTTGTCGGGGATGGTCTTCTCGGCCAGCCGGACAAGCAGTTTGTTGAAGGGTAGCAGAAAAAGCACACAGGCGCTGTTGAAAACCAGATGAAAGTTGGCAATCATGCTCCGGTTGACGATGTCGTCCCAGAAGGATAAGTGGAACAGACCGTTGATGGCATACAGCGCCCCCAGAAAGACCAGAGAACCGATGACATTGAAATACAGGTGGATCATCGCGGCGCGTTTGGCGTTTCTGCTGGCGCCGACACTGGCCAAAAGCGCCGTAATGCAGGTACCGATATTCTGACCCAGGATGATGGGCGCCGCGGCCGAAAACGGAATGGCGCCAGTGGCACTGAGCGCCTGCAAAATACCCACAGAGGCGGAAGAGCTCTGAATGATGGCGGTCACCAGCATACCGGCCAACAAACCGAGCAGCGGGTTGGAGAACATGGTGAACAGCTTGGCGAACCCGGGGTCGGAACCGAGCGGAGTCACCGCCATTTCCATAATATTCATACCGGCAAAAAGAACACCCAGCCCCAGCAAAATCTGCCCGATGCTCCGCTTGCGATCCCGCTTGGTAAACATGTAGAGAACGACGCCAATGACACAGATGATCGGACCCCACGTCGTGGGTTTAAACAAGGCAAGCCAGGCGACTTGACTGCTGTCGATGTCGCCCAGAGACAGAATTTGCGACGTAACGGTCGTGCCGATGTTGGCACCGAAAATAATGCCGACCGTCTGAGCCAGCTTCATAATGCCCGCGTTGACAAAACCAACGACCATGACGGTGGTTGCGGAAGAACTCTGGATGACCGCGGTCACGCCCGCACCCAGCAAAACACCCTTAAAGACGTTGCCGGTCATGCGTTCCAGGACGGTTTCAAGCCGACCGCCCGACATTTTTTCCAGGCCAGTGCCCAAAAAACTCATGCCAAAAAGGAATAACGCCACGCCACCCATCAGAGTGATGATGTTGAAGATTGTCATGAAGCGCCCTCCCCCGGTAACCGTTGTCCGGACCATCGATGCCTCTGGCCTATGTGCCACATCGACAGAATCCCCTGCAAAAGCCCAGTGTATTTTACTATACGACATCCGCTTTGTAAATGACGAAATCGGGAGACGGACTAAAAATGGGGAAAAGAGCGGACGAACTCCGGACGCGTCCACATCCCGAAACAGAGGTGACAATCCGGGGTTCTCTATGATTCTCGCGGTCAAATCCGGCGGTCAAACCGCTCGGCATTCTCCCAAAAATAGGTCATTAATCGTTTTTCTTCAATGGCCTGCCTCACCTGCTCCATCATCGTATTGTAAAAATAGAGGTTGTGCAGCACGCACAACCGCAGCGCCAGCACTTCACCGGCCGCCAGCAGATGACGCAGGTAGGCGCGCGAAAAATGGGTACAGGTTGGGCAATGGCACTCAGTGTCAATAGGCAGCTCCGACTGCTTGTGCTTTTCGTTTTTCAGGTTGAGGCAGCCCTGCCGGGTATAGACATGACCGTGCCGGGCGTTGCGCGCCGGAAGCACACAATCGAAAAAATCGACGCCCAGCGCAATGGCCAGCAAAATGTCGCCCGGCTTGCCCACTCCCATCAGATACCGCGGTTTGTCAATCGGCATCAGAGGCAACAGGTGCCGAAGCACATCCTCGCGTTGCTGCGCGCTCTCCCCCACGGCCAACCCGCCAATGGCATAGCCAGGCAAATCGAGCGCCGCAATGGCCGTCATATGCCTTGCGCGTAGGTCATTGTAAACGCCACCCTGATTGATTCCGAACAGCACCTGCCCCGGATTGGTTGACCCATCTCGCCCCAAAAGCCAAGCGTCCCGGCAGCGCGTCAGCCAGCGCGTCGTCCGTTCAATGGACGCAGCAGCATAATCATGCGTGGCCGGGTTTTCGAAGCACTCATCGAAGGCCATCGCGATGTCTGAGCCCAGTTTTCCCTGAATCATCATCGATGATTCAGGTGTCATCAAAATGCGACGACCGTCCAGATGCGATGCAAACAGGACGCCCTCCTCGGAGATCTTGCGCAGGCCGGACAGGGAGAAAACCTGAAATCCACCGCTGTCGGTCAGAATGGGCCCCGGATAGCGCATAAAACCGTGCAGTCCGCCCAGTTCGGCCACCACATCCTCACCGGGACGCAGGTGCAGGTGGTACGTGTTGCAGAGGGCGGTCTGGCAGTGGATGTCCAGCAAATCGAGAGCAGACACGCCGCCCTTGATGGCCGCCTGCGTGGCAACATTCATGAACACCGGCGTCTCAATAACACCGTGCGGCGTGATAAAGGAACCGCGCCGCGCCGCGCCGTCGGTGCCGTTTATAGTAAACATTCCTTCCCTCCAAGTTGACCATCGTATTCTTAGAGCACGTTCGGCTCCTGCTCGTATTGTGTATTTCAACATTTTATCCGGGCAAGTAGTTTTACTATACAATCAGCATGGCGTCGCCGAAGCTGAAGAAACGATACCGCTCACGGATGGCCTCTGCATAGGCCGCCAATACCGGTTCCCGTCCGCCCAATGCTGACACCAGCATAATGAGTGTACTGCAGGGCAGGTGGAAATTGGTGATGAGCCCGTCGATGGCCTGGAAGGTATATCCGGGGGTGATAAAAATGTCTGTCCAAAACGAGCCGCTATCCATCCCCTTTTGCGCCGCCGATTCCAGCGTGCGGCAGACCGTGGTGCCCACAGCGACGACACGTCCGCCCGCTTTTTTTGTCTCCGCCATGGCCTCCGCCGTTTCGGCGGGCAGTTCCGCCCACTCGGCGTGCATGATATGGTCTGTAATGTCGTCTGCCTTTACAGGCCGGAACGTCCCAAGCCCTACGTGCAGAGTGACCGGCTTTACACCGACGCCGCTTTCCAACAGGGCGGAACGCACTTCGGGCGTGAAGTGTAGCCCGGCTGTCGGCGCGGCGGCCGACCCGGGAGTGCAGGCGAAGATGGTCTGATAGCGCTCCGGATCGCTCAAACGCCCCTTGATATAGGGCGGCAAAGGCATTTCTCCCAGTTCGTCCAGCCGCTCCAGAAAGATGCCGTCGTAGCAAAAACGGATGAGACGGTTTCCGGTTTCGGTCTCCCCCTCGATTTCCCCCGTCATAACCCCGTTGCCATAGACGATCCGATGCCCCGGTCGTGCCCTTTTGCCCGGTCTCACCAGGCACTCCCAGAGGTTATCTCCCAAGTCGCGCAGCAGTAGCGTTTCGACGGCGCTGCCCGTCTCTCCCACACCAAACAGCCGCGCCTTAAGCACCCGGGAGTCGTTGTACACGACCAGGTCTCCGGGCCGCAGAAGATGCGGCAGTTCTTGGAACACATGATGTCCGACCTGTCCGGTGGCTCTGTCCAGCGTCATCAGCCGTGACGCGTCCCGTCGCGCAAGCGGCGTCTGGGCGATCAGCTCCTCGGGCAGGTCGTAATAGAAGTCAGATGTTCTCATAGACAGCTTGCAACGAACCTTTCTTCTGTGCGGGCGCACGTATTTTCAAATTCAATGTCTCACTACCCCATATGGATTAGCAAATGCTTAGTCCACATACACGCCCTGATAATAGAACGCAATGATGTCCTCATGGTCGAAGCCCAGGTTGGCCATGTCTCGCGCGCCGTACTGGCTCATGCCCACATTGTTGCCCCAGCCGCGGCCGCTGATAACGAAGTTACCCGTTTTACCGACTCCGCCGGTCGTCAGCGACGCGGCGCCCGAGCCGGTCTGCACCTGAATATCGCTGAGCGGCCAGGTTATCGCGTCGGTTGTGCCGCTGCCCGAGAGGACATACAGGCCGTTGGTCGACGTAACGGTGGAAGTTTGCGTACTCCCGCCGCTTGAGGCGGCGATCATCGAAAGCCCGCTGGCGGCTGTTCCGCCCGGCGTGATGGTGTAACGCTGACTGCGCACCTGCAGGCCGGTGTAGGAGCTGTTGAGAATGGTGCGGGCCCGTTCCCGCTCATAGGTATACTTTTTCCCGGCGCTGTCCACCGCCACAATACGATAGACGTTACCGGCCGGGGTGAACTGATCCACATAGAGATCGACAATGGTACCGGTGGTCACACCCTTGTCGGCCAGTACCTTTTTGACATCGGCCGGTGAGTATTCCGACTGCCAGATGCCGTACTGAGACTTCTCGGTAATTTCGTAGATGTCCGTAACGGCCTGCAGATAGGCAATTTCGGACCCCCAGACGTTCAACGCGCTTTCGGTCGAGCCGCCATCGGAGGAATGGTAGTAGCACGAGGCGATTTGACCGTTGTAGTAGACATACTGGCCGTAGGTTTCGTCGACGGCGCGGTTGCTGTTGTCGGTGGCGTTGACCGTGCCGTAGTAGACCTGACAGTCGGTCGTGTTGCAGACATCAAACCCGGCCGACTTGTGTCTGGTTTTGGTCACGGCCTCAGATTTGGCGCACAGCGCCTGTGCCTTCAGCGCCTCGATCGGCCAGCTCGGACTCATTTCATAGGGAATGACACCCTTGATGTAATCTTGCAGCGGCAGAATATTGATGACGCTCATGTTATTGCCCGACTGCCGGCGATACTCGAACATGCCGTTGTAGCGATAGCTCTTGAACCAGGTGATCGGCTTGGTGCCGGCGGCCGCGACCGGATTGATGCCAAAGCATTCGTCCAGCGTGCCGTCATATTGATAGAGGGGCGCCCCGGTAGCGGTCACGACGACGCTGACACAATTGGTGCTGCCGGTCATGGCCTCGGCCGACGAAAAGCCCAGCGCCTTCACGGTCGGCAGGGCGTTGGAAGCGATGGTCGAGGAGGCGTACATCCCCACGCGCACACGGTGCTGACCGTTGGCATACACCGGATAGGCCGCCAGCCCGCTCGATTGGAGCGCACTGGCCTGACTGACCGCCGCGGCCGATGACCCAAACGTGATGCCCAAATCAATGTGGTAGCAGCCGATGGTGAGGCCGCCCGTAACCGAAGATTCGTAATACACGCCGTCCTTCATATAGACATTGCGATCCTTCACTACGGTAATGGCCGTCTGCGCGGTGGCGCCGGTCTGGATGAACTGGCGGCCGGTGGTGAAATATCCAAACTGATAGCCGCTGCCCACGAGGTTTTGCAGATTGGCCGTGGCCAGCGCGTTGTCGCCATAGAACAGACCGATTTTCATCATCGGATTGGCTTCCACGGCGGCGCGGGCGACGGGCGCCTGAAACCCGGCGAGCAGGGTAATCATCAGCACAGCGGCGGTCACGCGCGCCGCCAAACGTCTTTTAAAATTTTTCATGGGAACCTCCTAACAAATGATTGACACTATGTCCGAGCCATGCTAATATAATAAGAACAACAGAATAGTTGTGGATAGAGGCGCAACCCTCATCAGTACCGCGATGCAGAGCTCACCGGCTCGGTGACATCGCGTGAAAGGGAGGCTTGCCGAAGGATCGGACGTCGGTGAACGCACGGATCCTGGGCGTTTGGCCAACAGCCAAGCGACTGTCATCCGTTTGGATGAAGAGCTATCTGTGCTTTGTATGTATGAGGTTTCGCTCATTGCGTTACATTATATACAAAACCAGCCGGTTTTTCAACCGGCTTTTTTTGATTATGTAGACCCGAAGAGCCGAGCAGGTCGGCAGGGAGACTTGGAGTCCGCAGGCGTTTTGAAGCGCAGCGCCCCGCAGGGGCGACCGGTTCAAAAGCCGGAGGGCGAAAGACGACCGCCCGCCGACCGTCGCGAGGCTTGCCATCGAAGAGCCGAGTCGACGCGCAAGGAGTACAGTGAGCGCAGTGGGCGGCTAAACCAAGGCGGGCCGCAGCCCAACTGTTTAGTCACACACGGAGCAAACAGTACGACTGTCCGCGCGGCGCGCTCGAGGCTTGACATCCACGGCAGCGCACGAACACAACACTTCAGTCTAGGGGGAAATCGTATGAGACAGTTCAAAGTAGGCATTGTCGGCGCAACCGGTATGGTGGGACAGCGTTTTGTTACGTTGCTGGCCAAACATCCCTGGTTCTCCATCGAAACGGTGGCCGCCAGCGCGCGCAGCGCCGGACGCACCTATCAGGAGGCCGTGAAGGGACGTTGGGCCATGGTCGGCGAGATTCCCGACACGGTCAAAGAGTTGATGGTTTTAGACGCCGTGGCCGACCTGAAGGTCATCGCCGACCGCTGTGACTTCATTTTCTGTGCCGTCGATATGAAAAAGGATGAGATCCGCGCTCTGGAGGAGGCCTATGCCAAGGCCGAATGCCCCGTCATCTCCAACAACTCGGCGCACCGCCACACGCCCGACGTGCCCATGTTGATTCCCGAATGCAACCCGGAGCATGCCGAGCTGATTCCCTTCCAGCGCGCACGTTTGGGCACCAAACGGGGCTTTATCGCGGTCAAATCGAATTGCTCCATCCAGAGCTATGTCCCGGCCATCCATCCGCTGCTGAGTCTGAAACCCACCGAAGTGCTGGCCTGTACCTATCAGGCCATCTCGGGTGCGGGCAAGACCTTCGAAAGCTGGCCCGAGATGATCGACAACGTCATCCCCTACATCGGCGGCGAGGAAGAAAAGTCGGACAACGAACCGATGAAAATTTGGGGACACATCGAGAACGGCGCTCTGGTTCCGGCCATAAAACCGCGAGTCACTTCGCAATGTATCCGCGTCCCGGTCACCGACGGGCACCTGGCCGCCGTGTTTGCCCGGTTCGAGAAAAAGGCGTCGGTTGAGGAGATCAAGGCCATGATGACCGAATTTTCCGGACGGCCGCAGCAGCTGAAACTGCCCAGCGCTCCCAAACAGTTCCTGCATGTCTTCGAGGAAGACAATCGACCGCAGACCAAGTTGGATCGCGACCTCGAGGGCGGCATGGCTGTATCGGTTGGACGCGTTCGCCCCGACACCCAATACGACATCAAGTTCATCTGCCTGTCCCACAACACGCTCAGAGGCGCGGCCGGTGGCGCCGTTTTGGCGGCCGAGCTGCTCTGCGCCGAAGGGTACATGGACTGATCCGCTGGAATCCGGCGGATCGGGAGAATGGAAGGAGAAGCAACATGAAGACACCGGTATTTCGCGGCGCGGCGACGGCGCTGGTAACGCCCTTCACCAAAGACGGTCTGAATTTTGAACAATTTGACCGCAATATCGAATATCAAATTGAGCAGGGCATCAACGGGCTTGTGGTGTGCGGCACCACCGGCGAGGCCTCGACCCAGACCACACCCGAGCATCTCGAGACCATCGCCCGTTGTGTCAAGACAACGGCAGGCCGCGTCCCGGTGATCGCCGGTACCGGCTCCAACGACACGGCCCACGCGCTGGAGATGTCCCAGGCCGCCGAGGCTTCGGGCGCCGACGCGCTGCTCATCGTCACCCCGTACTACAACAAGACCACCCAGACCGGCCTGATTCAACACTTCACCTATCTGGCTGACCGGGTAAACATCCCCATCATTCTGTACAACATTCCCGGCCGTACTGGTCTGGGCACTGCGCCTGCTACTTTCAAAGCGCTGTCCGAGCACCCCAACATCAATGGTGTCAAGGAGGCTTCGGCCGACTTCACACTGGTGGCGCGCATTCGCGCCCTGTGCGGTGACGACTTGAATGTCTGGGCGGGCAACGACGACATCATTCTGCCCATTCTGAGCATGGGCGGTCAGGGTGTCATCACCACGATGGGCAACATCATTCCAAAGGATACGGCGCGCATCGTGAGCCTTTGGTTTGAGGGCAAGGCCAAGGAGGCCGCCGATCTGCAGATTTCCTATCAGGATCTGATCGACGCGCTGTTTTGTGAGGTCAACCCCATTCCGGTCAAGACGGCGCTCAACCTGATGGGCTTTGACTGCGGCCCGCTCCGGATGCCGCTTTGCGAGATGGGTGCCGCCAACAGGGAACGATTGGTTCAGGCCATGCGCAATGCCGGCCTGATGGCGTAAAGACGGCGTCGGCTGTCTAAATCTAAAGGTGTGAATGTGATGCAAAAGATATTGCTTTCCGGCTGCAACGGACAGATGGGTCTGGCCGTGTCTGCGTTGTGCGCCGATTCCCCAAACGCTTACATTGTGGCGGGACTCGACCTGAATACCGCCAAAAAATTTGATTATCCGGTCTATGCCGACCCGATGGAGTATACCGGCAAGCCTGATGTGTGCGTCGACTTCTCGCACGTCAGCGCTCTGCCCGGGCTGCTGGACTACTGCCAAAAGCGGGAGATTCCGCTGGTCATCGCCACCACCGGCCACGATCCTGAAGCGGTGGCCGCCATCGAAGCCGCCGGTCGGCGCATCCCCATTTTCCGCTCGGCCAACATGTCGCTCGGCATTTCCCTGCTGACCGAGCTTGTTAAACAGGCTTGCAAGACGCTGGGTGAGGGTTTTGACATTGAAATCATCGAGCGCCACCACAACCGCAAGCTCGACGCGCCCAGCGGCACGGCCAACATGCTCTATGACGCGGCGGCCGCGGCCCTCCCCTACGAGCCTACTCCGATCTACAACCGGCACGATGTCCGCGAGGCGCGCCGTCCCCATGACATCGGGATGCACGCTGTACGCGGCGGCACCGTTGTCGGCGAACACGAGGTCGGGTTTTACGGCCACCATGAGGTCATCACCCTGAGTCACAGCGCCACCTCCCGCGAGGTCTTTGCCGCCGGAGCCGTGCGCGCCGCGTTGTTTATGAGCGGCGCCACCGAACCGGGGCTGTACAGCATGAAGGACTTGATTGAGGGGTAATTTTTAAGGCCGTGCTGCAAAACGCATGTTTGCAGCACGGCCTTTTTTTCTGCTCTGCTTGCGGGCCTAATCAATCACTGGCTTCGTTCCGATTCATCGCACCCAGCCACTTCTTGAGCCACTTCTTCTTTCCCGTATACGAAAGGTGCCAAACCTGTGCTCTCTTTTTACTCAACGTGCTGTCCCGGATGATATCATTGCGCCGCACCGCCGAAAAAGCCATCCCCAACAACACCATATTGACAACAAAGCCGGTGCCGCCGGACGACAAAAAGGGCAACAGCGAGCTGAACAGAAACACGCCCACATTATTCAAAATATAAATCATGCTCTGCGCCGCGAAAGCCATGGCGACCGACAGAAACACGATGAAGCCCAACGCACTCTTCTGCCTGAAAGCGGCGCGGAACAGCTTGACAATCAGCAGCACAAGCAGTCCCACCAGGAGAGCTCCGACAAGGATACCGTAGCGAGCCATCAAGTAGGTCAACACGAAATCGGTATTCCATGTCGGGAGCAGATGTTCAACCGGCTGTCCGCTCAGCGTCCCAGACAGCTCAGCCGGACCCCAAAGCTGTGCGCCGGACAGGATCTGTCTGAGCATGAATCCCATATACCCGTGATGCGTCGGATCGAGCTGGGGCGCTACGGCCATGAACAAGCGCCGTCCCACGCCGGGTATCAACGCAACCACCAGCACCGGAAGAAGAAATACGGACGGAATGGCAATCCACTTCTTCACGCAAAACCAACCCCGGCCAATGGTGGCGGCCAGCAAAACCGAACAGGCCAATGTCAGCAGGATAAGCCCGCCCAGAGCAAGCAGATAGAGACAGACGGCGGCGGCCGACACGAAAAACAGGCAGCAAATCAACAAGCCTCTATAGCCCTTGCCCCGCTGACTGAAAATGATTCCGGCAAAGGCGGGAACAAACAGAAGCGCCACAGAAAATCCTGTCACCCGAGCAGTGGGATTAGGTTGCGCAAACAAGCCGATGCCTGCTCCGATCACGAGGAGAAGCGCGAAAATCACCATAGGACGGCGGCCAAGGATACTGAAATCGACAAAAAAGATGGCAGCAAAAGCGGAAACGCCCATCAGCGCGTATCGGCAATAGTGGCTTAACAAATCTCCTGTATAGGAGGGCTCCGCCAGCGACAGCAGATACTGCACAAGGCCGCCGAAAAGAATTAAAAGCGATACCAGCACCAGCATGACGATGTCGGTTTTGGGGCGATGGAGCCGATCAAGCCGCTGACCGGTCACAACGGGGTCACCCATTTCACGGATGGCTTTCTGTGTAGCGGAAGATACATCCGCGCCAGCCTCTACAAAGGCCTCCGCCTGATCCTGAATGTGATCCTCCAATTCCTGAGCAACCACATCGCGTGCGCCTTTCCAGCGAATCTGCTCGCAAACGGCCGTTAAATAGTCCTTAACCTCCGTAAACACTTGCACGTTGGTCGCCTCCTTCCAAAACATGGCCGACCGCTTTGGCAAAGACGCGCCATTCAGATTTCTTGTCACTCAACGCGCCTCTGCCCCGAGAGGTGATGCGGTAGTATTTACGCGCACGCCCGTTCGGAGCCAAACGCTGCTCCGACTCAACCCAACCGCGCTCTTCCAGTCCATGCAGCAACGGGTACAGCGTTCCCGCCTGAAGCGAGAAGACTTGGTTCGATTGCCGCTGCAATGCCTCAATCATTTCGTAGCCATACATCTCATTTTTACCAAGCAGACTCAGCAGCAGCATGGAGGTGCTTCCAGACAATAGGCTTTTGTCAATGGCCATTTCGCTTTCCTCTCCTTATATAGATCATCTATATACCATTATAGGTAGATGATCTATATATGTCAAGAGGCTTTTTTAGGAGGACGAGTCGCCCCGTCCTCCTTTTGTCATGTGATTGCTCTGGAGAGTGGTGAATGGGCAAAGGGGCGGTGTTCTCGTACACGGCCGACCTTTGAGGTGAATCTATAGATAAAGCCGCGCTTTATTATTCCTCAAACAAATCGATATAGCGTTGGAAATACGCATCATCCGAATAGTAGCGCACCTTGTCAATTTCCACCCAGTCGCTTCCAAACAAGTAGCTATGCTGCTGATTATCTATCATCATGGCAATGCGATAACTCCACCCGTCAAAGATTCCGGGTGGCAATTTCTCCGACTTTCGATATCGAAAAGCAGCAAAATAGTCGGTGATTTCTTTGATTTCGGAAGGCATTGTACAAAAAACCTGCTCCCCTGTGGTGCCGTTCTGGATAAACACTTCGGTGATGTCCGGCCCGTTGATCTGATAGTCCACTTCCCTCTCTCTTTCACTTATGAACAACACGAGGACGACGACTGCCGACAGGACTAGCAGCGCGGCGGCTCCGATCAGCAGCGGAGATTTGAGACGGTTTGGTTTGGGCATTTGTGTCGCCTCCTGTCATGTTCCGGATCAGGCTTTCCGAAATCACTCCTCAAACAAATCAATATAGCGTTGGAAATACGCCTCGTCCGAATAGTAGCGGACATGATCAATTTCTACCCAATTGCTCCCGAATTCATAGCTGTACTGCTGCCTGCCGATCATTATGGCGACACGATAGCTCCAACCACCACGGTCAGGCAGCATTTTTTCGGTTCTTCTATATTGAAAAGCCGCAAAATAGTCGGTGATTTCTTTGATGTCGGAGGGCGTTGTATAAATAATCTGCTCCCCTGTGCTGCCATTCTGGATAAACACCTCGGTAACATCCGACCAGTTGATTTGGTAGTCCATTGTTTTCAATCCATTCTGTGTGATTACCACAAGGATTATCGATGTCAGAAGCAATAGTGCAATGATTACAATCAACAGCAGGGTTCTTCGGCGTTTATGTCCGAACATGTGAGCCGCCTCCCGTCAAAAGGTTTATCCGGTCAAAACCATTGTCTGGCCGGATAAATCACAACCTCAATATCCTAAAATGTTAGAATGTTAGGAAAAATAGACTTCCCAGTAGGTATGTGAGAACGATGATGCGGATGTCATATCGACGTATCTTGCGCTGGTAGACCAACCATCTGCAATTTTGACAAATAATTTGTAAACCGTTGGGAGAGATGTGTTCTGCAAACGAGTATACGCATAACCGACAATATGGTGATCCCCATATAACTCATGATTGAGCAGCATCAAGTACATCAAGCGGTTTGCTGTCGTCGCGTTTTTCACATTTACATAAGTTGGTACATATCGCCCGTATACTTGTACTGTCACACCAAACCGCGCAAAAGAATCACGAATAAAGGAATTCGCTGTGCTGTTCTGCGTTCCACCAGAAGAGCTGTAATACTTTCCGCCCGCCGCGGTATTCGCCGCAATCACTTCGGTGAATGTATTGATATTGCTTCTATTGCCTCGGTTGTATTTTGACATATGCATTTTGATGATATTGGTAATGGCTGTTGGCCCGCAATGTTTTGCATAACCACTAAAACTGGACATTACCGCAAAATTCGCGTGACTCTCCCAATTGTTGGCGTAATCCGAGCATATGTAGCTGAATCCGTACACATTGGACGCATAGGCAAAAGGGTCGGTGATATCGCTGCCATAGGTATTCGAAAGGAGCGAGACCTCGCCCGCCCGTGTGGAAGCCGCTTGCTTGGACTCAACAATGTCCGTCAGTAAATCCTCCCGGACGTTGTCAATGCTGCAAATCTCATCGAAGTAATTATAGACTTCTTCCTTGGACACGATAGTTCCGTCAAGTGTCTCCAAGGTGTCCTCATCGTTTTCGACCAGGTAATCCAGCATCCCGAGATAAACGACCGTGTCGTTTGGACCCAAGTCAAACTCTGTGTATATCGGGGCTGCTACATCCGACCACTCCATGATGATCTCGGGTAAGTCTATGCGCGCCGCGACGACGACATATCCACGGCTTAACTCAAACGTATACGCGGTTATGTTCTCTCCGGTCTCGTCATACATGATGGTGGTACTCACAATTTTTGTGGCTTCGTTCCAGCAGGTCGTCTGCGTGGCGATCATATCCCGGACGAACATTTCGGCTATGTAAAACGCGACCTCATCAGAAATAAACAAGTCGTCCTCTGTGATGATCGGGAAAGCCGGCTCAAAAGTATTTAATTTATCTTCCCATTTCGTGCTTATTGAAAACGCGAATGCGGACATGCTGCTGTTCAGCACCAAGGTCATCAGCAGAATTACAACGATCGTCTTAACAACTGACTTTTTCATAAGATTTTTTCCTCCAAACTCTTTTATCCCAATCTGATTTATCATGATAGCGCACTCATGCGCGGCTCATGCTCCCCCCTTCCCTCCTCCATAGTGAGCAACAGGAAAAACCTGATTCTGGCATCATTATATTTAAGACCTCTCTATTCGTCAACCATAATTTTCAACAATTTCCTGATTCAATACATCAGAAACGACAGGCATCAGCAAATTATAGTGATATTTTTATTCCTCCCTATTGTTTAGTAATATATCAAGATGAGATAAATTCACCTCAATCCAAATAAACACTAAATAGGATGGAGGAATCTCTGTCCACGCCGATCAGGCTCCCCCCAAAACACACAAAAACAGGGCTCCTCCGTTTGGAGAAGCCCCAATCACTCACAGAAAAACTACACCTGCTCGTCGCCTGTCGTCAGCGCCTCATCGGGCACGATCTCAATCGCGTCTGCGCCGTTGTCGCCCGAGGTGGCCACGACCTCGTCGGCCAGGCTCGGATCATAGGCTTCGTCCGCCACAGCCGGCTGTTCGATCAGCGCACGGATGGACAGCGAGATCTTTTTGTTCTCCATATCGATGGCCGTGATCTTGACGTCCACCTTCTGCCCCTCGGTCAGCACGTCGCCGGGCTTGTCGATGCGGGTATCGGAGATCTGCCCGATGTGGATGAGACCGTCAACGCCCGGGATGACCTCGGCAAACGCGCCAAAGGGCATAAACTTGACCACCTTGACGTTGACCACATCGCCAACCTGGCAGGTGTCAATGAACTGCTTCCACGGATTCTGGTTGGGATCCTTGTGGCCCAGAGAGATTTTCTTTTTCTCAGGATCAAATGAGAGCACATAGACCGAAATCTCGTCGCCAATCTGCACCAACTCGGACGGATGGCCGAGACGGCTCCATGACAGCTCGGAGACATGCACCATACCATCCACGCCGCCGATATCAACGAAGGCGCCGTAACTGGTCAGGCTCTTGACCGTGCCTTTGTAGGTTTTTCCAACCTCTATGTTGTTCCAGACCTCTTCGGATTTGGTGCGGCGCTCTTCCTGTGTAGCCGCGTTGATGGAACCGACCACACGACGGCGCGCGCGGTTGACTTCCATAATCTTCAGACTGACGCGCTTTTTCAACAAGGTGGACATCGGCGTCTCGCGGGGCAAGCCGGTCTGCGAGGCAGGCACAAAGACGCGTACGCCCTTGACAGAGACCACCACGCCGCCCTTGTTCTCCTCGGTGACAATGCCCGACATGATGACATGCGTGTCCTGGGCGCTCTCGACATCTTCCCATGTTTTCACCGTGTCCATACGTTTCTTGGACAACGTGACCGTACCCTCCACGTCATTGACGCGCACGGCATAGGTCTCGATTTCGTCGCCGACACGGACAAGATCCTCAATTTTGGCGTCGGGATCATCGGTCAGCTCGGCAATGGGGATGTACCCGGCGTGTTTGGTGCCCAACTCGACATACACCTCGGTGGGCGTAATGGCCGTGATGACACCCTTCACTTTATCTCCAGTGTTCAGTGTTTTGAATGATTGTTCAAGCAGGGCCTCAAAGGATTCTTCGTCTTCTGACGCACTGGCGGTGCCAACGGCATTGACGGCTTCTTCTTCAGCGGCGGCCAACTGGTTCAACTCTTCGGACATGGTACGAATAACCTCCTCGATGATCCACGGGGGGGTGGATGCGCCCGCCGTAAGACCAACGGATTTTCTTTTTCTGAGCCATCCCTTCGGCCAATCCACGGCACAGGAGAGCATCAGAACCTCTGCATGTTGACGGGAACAAACCTCAAACAGTTTGCGGGCGTTGGAGCTTGTCCGGTCGCCCACCACCACGACGGCGTCGCACCGCTGCGCGAGCTCAGCCGCCTCTCTTTGACGTGTGTCCGTAACTTTACATATTGTATCAACAATTTGGATGTTTGTACACTCTTTTTTTGTCCAATCGACACATTTTTCCCAAACCGCCCCCATGGCCGTGGTCTGTGCGACCATCAGAAGGGCGCTGTTGCGCTCGGCGGGGTGCGTTTCCATGTACCCGGACAACTCGGACACATCCGGAAAAATGAGCGGCTCGCGGCACCAACCGGCGATACCGACCACCTCGGGATGGTCTCTGTCACCGATGATGATGACGCGCCGCCCCCGCTGTTCCTGCAGACGCACCAGCTCATGAATTCGCGTGACATAGGGACACGTCGCGTCAACGACGGTCACGTTTTTGTTCCCAAGCGCGGTCAGCACATCGGGGCCAACACCGTGGGAACGCAAAATAACAGAGCTGTTTGGTACAAGCTCGTCGACCGAGGTTGCGATGACAACTCCCTGCTCGGCCAGCCGTTTTTGAACACTCCCGTTGTGGATGAGCGGTCCCCAGCTGAATACCACGCCGCCGCGCGCCGCCGCATCCTCGGCAATCTTCACCGCGCGCTCCACGCCATAGCAGAACCCGGCCGATTCGGCCACGATGAGCTCTGTATGCTTCATGCTTTTCGGGGGCCGGGCACGCTGTCGGCCAACGCGTATATCTTCTGCATCAAGTCATCGGCCAGCGCGTGATACCGTTCCGGATTCAGTTTTTTGCCTTCGCCGGGATGGTAGGGTTTTCCGATATATCCGTTGACGCGCATAAACAAATGCTTGCGTCCCTTGGTGATGTAGACCGGCAGAATGGGGCTGTCGGTACGGCTGGACAACATGATGGCGCCGGTACGCGCTTCGCTGGCCTCGTCGGCGTCGACCCGGCGGCCCTCCGGAAAAATGGCCACCTTCTCCCCTGTTTTGAGCAGCGAAAGCGCGCGCTTGATGGCGGTCATGTCGGATTGTCCGCGTTTGACCGCGAACACACCCAGCTTGCGCAATAAAAAGCCGAAGACCGGGATCTTCAGCAGCTCAACCTTGGCCATAAAGTTGGGATGATGCTTTCGCGTGAGGGTCATGGCCAAAAAAACCGGATCGGACGAGGAGGTGTGATTGGCGCAGACTACACAGGCACCCTCCGGGATGTTCTCCCGTCCATAGCATTTATAGCGATAGAGAAGCCGAAAAAAGGGGGTAACGAGCGCGTAGATCAGTCGGTAGAACATGAGGCCAGTTTCTCCTCCACAAGTTTGAAGATCAGCTCAAAGCTCTGTTCCCAGGTGTTTCCGGTCGTATTGACCCGAATGGCGTCGTGGGCCGGCGCAAGCGGCGCAAGCGCCCGCTCACAGTCGTTTTTATCGCGCTGCTCAAGGTCACTGAGTACGGTTTGAAAGTCGACCGTCTGGCCGCGGGCCAGCAGTTCCTCATAGCGGCGCTGTGCGCGGTCGTGCGCGTCGGCGGTCAGGAAAATCTTAACCTGCGCGTCGGGCAGCACCACCGTGCCAATATCGCGCCCGTCCATGACGACGTTCTGTGACCGGGCAAAGACGCGCTGCCGCTCCAGCAAAAAGGCGCGCACGGCTGGAAGCGCCGAAATGTCGGAAGCAAACTGCGAGATGACATGTGTTCGGATCTCTCCGGAGACATCCTCGCCGTTGAGCAGCGTTTTTTGTGTACCGCCGCTGTGTGCGAGCGAAACATCGACCTCTTGAAGCAGCCGCGAAACTGCCGCTTCATCGGCAGGCGAAACGCCCCGGCGAAACGCCAGCAACCCGATCGCACGGTAAAGCGCGCCGGTGTCGATGTACAGATAGTGAAGCTTTTGAGCCAGCGCGCGGGCGATGGTACTCTTTCCCGCGCCCGACGGCCCATCAATGGCGACGCTAAACGGCATACAAATCCCTCTTTTGCTGAAATGAATGCGCCTTATCGAAAGACTTGTTTTTCGATAAGCTTAAATGACGCGGTGTCCCAGCCCGACGGCCACCTCATTGAGATGCAAAAGTCCGATGCCCAAAAACATGGCCACGCTCACGTGCTCCCCGCAGCGGGCAATGGCGATTTTACCGCCCACATTGAGCCCTATGGCCTTGTTGATGATCTGGCTAAGCGCCTCGCGCGCCGCGCCGGCCACAGCGCCCTCCTCGAGATGGGTCTCCTCGATGATCCCCTCCCGCTTGGCCGAAACAATGGCATGCTCGATCATGCGGTTGATCGACGTGATGAATTCGCCGCCGAAGTCAATGGCCGCGGTGCCAATGCCCTGCTGCGTATAGAGTACGCGCATTTTTTTCTCGCTCTCACGGTCGGGCGTAGTCGCCAAAACAAGCGCCGCCGCCGCGATATCCTTGCTGCCGATGGGCAAACAATCACATCCTTAGGGGAATTTTTCGGGGTCCCAACAGGGCAAACATCCCACCAACCCCGTGAGTTCTATACCCCGCACCCGGCACAAAAGCCGGTCGACCAGGCTATCTGCAAATTGTATCCGCCGGTGAAGGCATCGACGTCGATCAGCTCGCCGGCAAAATACAGACCGGACAAGCGTTTGGACGCCATGGTGGCCGGGTCAATCTCGCGGGTGGATACGCCGCCCGAGGTCACAATGGCCTCCTCGATCGGACGCGTGCCGGTTACATGCACCGGGAAGGCCTTGATGACCTGCAACAGCGCGCGGCGCTGGGCCGCGGTGACCGAATGCACCTTGGTTTCAGGAGGAAGCCCAAGCAAAGCTATTATAACAGGGATAATTTTCTTATGCAACAAATCCCCAAGCGCATTTGTTATGTCCCGGTTACGATATTTGTCGAAGTCACGCAAGATCCTCATATCCAGCGTTTTTTCATCCAGCGCCGGTTTGAGGTCGATGGAGAGCGTCGTCTCCCCCGCTTTCGGCTGATAAAAGGCTGAGGCCGAAAGCACCAGCGGCCCCGACACGCCGAAATGGGTGAACAACATCTCGCCGAACTGCGAAAAAACACGCTTGCCGCCCTGCTCCATGGTCAGCTGCACGTTACGCAAACTCAATCCCTGCATCTCGAGGCAATAGCCGTCCGGCGAGACCAGCGGCACAAGTGACGGCACAGGCGGAACAACTGTGTGCCCGCAGCGTCCGGCCAACGCATATCCATCCCCGGTCGATCCGGTTTTGGGATAGGACACCCCTCCGGTGGCCAGGATGACACGATCATAATGAAAACGACGCGTTGAATCTCCCTCGCAGATCACGCCCGTAATCTGCCCTTCCCCCGTCACAAGTTCACTCACGCGCGCGCGTTGCATCTCAACACCTGATTTGATCAGCCAACCGCGCAGCGCCTCGGCCACATCATGCGCGCTGTCGCTCTGCGGAAACACCCGTCCGCCCCGCTCGGTTTTGAGCGGTACGCCGAGGCTTTCGAAAAAGCGCTCGGTATCGGCGGGGGCAAAACGATTCAGCGCGGACAACAGAAATTTCGGGTTCCGGCGAAACTGCCCGACGCATTCGGACACGTCACAGTGGTTGGTGAGATTGCAGCGGCCCTTGCCCGTAATGCGCAGCTTGCGCCCCAACACGGCCTGCGGTTCAAACAAAGTGACACGGTGACCGCGCGACGCCGCGACGCCGGCCGCCATCATGCCGGCCGGCCCACTGCCCACAACGGCCACATGCAGCGGTTTCTCCGCCGGGGCAAGATCCGGAAGCCAAACACTCATAACTCAGAGAGCTCTCGGGCCGCCAGTTTACGCCACTGCCCCGGTTTCAACCCATGCAAAACGAGGGAGCCGTGTCGTACACGGCGAAGCTTGGACAACGTGAGCCCGGCCTGCTCGCACATCAGGCGCACCTGATGATGCCGTCCCTCGGAGATGGTAATAGACAACACGGTATTGACCTCGAGCACACGCTCAATATGTACCTTGGCCGGGCGCACCGAAACGCCCTCAATCGTCATCGGCGAAGAGAGCGTTTTGATGGCCGACTCGACCTCACCCTTGACCCAGGCCCAGTATTCCTTTTCCACCGCGAACGATGGATGCGTCAGCCGCTGAACCAGCGCGCCGTCGTTGGAGAGCAGCAGCAGGCCCTCGGTGTCCATATCCAACCGACCGACCGGCACCAGCCGCTCCGGCACATCCTTGATCAAATCCATTACGGTACGGCGACCCTTTTCGTCGCTGCACGTCGTCAGGTAGCCGCGCGGCTTATACAGCACGACGGTCATGGTCTCAGGCTTGCGGCGCAGCCGTTTGCCCGACACCTCAATCACCTGTTCGCGTGGGTCGGCCGACATGCCCAGTGTGGCGACACGGCCGTCCACCTTCACCTGTCCCTGCTCGATCAACGTCTCGGCCGCGCGCCGTGACGCCACGCCCTAGGCGGACAATATTTTCTGCAATCGTTCTTTCAAACAGCCACCGCGTTTCCAAAAATTTTATATGGGCCGAACCGATTATCCGGCCGGTTAACTCTTTCGCAAATACTCAGAGAGAACGCCCAGGAACGGTCGATCGCTCGTTTCATGGCGCAACGGCACCTCGTTCTTGGCAAACAGCGCACTGCGCGCCAGCTCTTGACCGTCCAAAGTTACGATGACCGAGCCAATCCTGTGATTCTGTCCGGCAGGCGCCCACAAAAACGGCGGCGTCTCGTACAGAATCTGAATCCGGTCGCGTTCCTGCTCGGTGAGCGTGAGCGTGATGTCCTGAAGGATAAACGTGGATACGCCGGGCGTCACGCCGCCGACGACGGGGACCATCCTCAGCGCGGCTCCGCTTTTGAGCACCGTTACACGCCGGGTATGGGAAAAGCCGTAATTGAACAGCGCAATATGGTCGTTCCAGTCGTCGGGCGCTTTGAGCGTCACGGCAATCAAAAGACGGCCATCCCGGCGCGCCGCTGAAACAAGACAACGACCGGCAGCTCGGGTGAAACCGGTTTTCACACCCACGGCGTCGGGATACAGCCTTAGCAACTTATTGTGATTACGCATAACCCGTCCGTTGATCTCGGCCGACGGGGAGGCCACAATTTGGGCAAACAGCTCGTTTTTCATCGCCTCGGCGGTAATGTTCGCCATATCACGCGCGGAGGAATGGTGTGTTTCACGGTCCAGCCCATGCGGGTTGGCAAAACGCGTATTTTCCAAGCCGAGTTCGTCGGCGCGTTCATTCATGCGTTCGACAAACGCCTCGACCGAGCCGCAGCAGTGATCGGCCAACACCATAGCGGCGTCGTTGCCCGACATCAGCATCAATCCGTACAGAAGCTCCCTGACCGACACCTGCTCGTTGGCTTTCAGATACATACATGAGCCCTCGACCGCGATCAGCTCCGGGCGGACGGTCACCAACTCATCCATATCCTCGCAGGTCTCCAGCACAATCAGAGCCGTCATGACCTTGGTGGTACTGGCGATCAGCATTGGTACGTCGGCATTCTTTTCGAACAAAACGCGGCCGCTGTCGGCATCCAGCAGGAACGCCGCTTCGGCGGACACCGAAAACGCCTCTGCACGGGGCGACGCCGTCAGGCAGAGTCCCAGCAGACACAACAGACACAGGAAATTACGCAAAAAAGCACCTCCGAGGATGAGAATCACTCAATCTTACCTAGGATGCGCAGAAAACAGCGTCTTTACTCCTCGTCTTTATCCTTTTTGAAAAAGGCGCTGACCTTTTCAAAAAGAGAGGGCACGGCCTCCACAATGCGTTCCACCGAGTTGCCAGCAGGCGGATTGACGGGCAGAATGCGCACGCCGCCGGGTGTGATGACCAAAAAAGCCACCGGCTTCATCCGAACCCCGGCACCGCTTCCGCCGCCAAAGTTCTTCTGCGCATCGGCCTTCTTGGGCTCAAAATCCGAGCCGCCGGTGCAAAAGCCAAAGGAGACAGATGATACCGGAATGACGGTCGTCCCGTCGGGCGTGCAGACCGGCTGACCCACGATGGTATTGACGTCCACCATTTCATGAATTTTGCTCATTGTCGTACCCATCAGTTCAACAATGGTTCGATTGCTTTCCATGTGCTACACCTCTTTCGCAAAAATGAAGCTGTCCAGACAGTGATCCACGTATCCTTACGGAGCGGGCTGTGCGAGTACCGCGCCGTCGGTTTCATTTTTTTTCTTTCGGAACATGTACAGACCGAAACGGCACAACGCGCCCACGCCGATAACCAACAACCGGCCCGGTGAAACCGAGGCGGTAAACAGCAGATAGACGCACGGCTTTTCCCCGTCGTAATCCCATCCGCTGGAGACGCGCATGTCATGCACAGCCGGATCCAGCAAAGGTCTAAGCCATCCCAGCACGATTTGGCTCCATCCGTACATTTCGGCCGTAGCCGCGACATCTGCTGACGCGCACACCAGATGAAAATACAGCTTGCGGATATGAAAGGCCCGCCTGAGCTTTATAAGGGTTTTCTGAATCAGCGGAAGCAAGGCTCGCGCGTCGTTGAGTGAGAACTCCGTTATCGATTTTTTGGATTTTTCCGGCTTTCCCTCTTTTTTCGCCTCCTCCGGCATGGGAGGCGTCACCTTTTTGGGTTTCTTCTTTCGGGGGTATACGCAAAAAGAAAAGCACCAGAAGCGAACCCAGACCTCGCCCACGCCGGGCGCGAAGGCCATTCGCAGGCCGACGCGGGGCGCAAACAGGAGCAGTAATATGCCGATGGCAATGATCCAGCCCAACATGAGTCCCTCCCCTGCCATACCGGCTGACAGATCGGCAGCCTCGTAACCGTTTCTCCTCGCGCTAAACCTGTGTGACTGCTGCCCGAACCTCTTCCGCTTCTTCCTCAGCCCGCGCGCTGAGCAGACTCAACTGTCCCTCGTCCTCACCGAACGGCAGCTCGGGCAGCTCGTCGAGCGAGGACAGGCCGAAGGCGCGAAGAAATCCGGGTGTGGTGGCGTACTGAATGGGGCGGCCAACCACTTCCAGTCGTCCGCAATCGTGAACCAGACCGCGATCCACCAGCGACGCCAGCGTGTTGGTGCTGTCTACGCCGCGGATCTGATCGATGTAGGCGCGTGTGGTGGGTTGAAAGTAGGCCACAATGGCCAGCGTCTCAATGGCCGGCTTGCTGAGCATACCGGGACGCCGTTCCTCGAGCAGCCGCCGCACAAAGGAGGCGTATTCGGGCGCCGATACCATCTGATAGGCGTTTTCCAGCTTCAGAATGCGCATCCCGCGCCGCTCAAAGCTGTAGCGGTCGATCAGCCGTTCCATCAGCGAATCGCAGCTCTGCTCATCCAAATCCAACAACTGCCTCAACCGCTCGGACGATACGGGATCGCCCGAAGCGAACAGCATGGCCTCCAGGGCGGCCTCAACTTCTTTTATTTCCATGATGCCCTCTCAGATCAGATTTCAACCATATCCGGCGCGTCGGGCGCCAAATCCAGCTCATAGTCGTCCTGCGTGTCCTGCAGTTTGACCTGTCGGCTTCGGCAGAGTTCCAGCACGGCGAGAAAGACGGTGACCCGTTCGGCACGGCCGGTGGCAAAGCGCAAAAGCCGGGACAAACTGGTCTTCCCCTTGCGTTTCAAACGCTGAACCACCAGAGAAATCATATCCTTCAGCGAGTGCGTTTCCCGGCCGACGATGCCGACAAAGGCCTCAAGTTGTGGCGGGCTGCGCCGCTTCAAGCGGTCGGACAGCGAAAACAGTGCGTCGGCCAGTTCCTCGGAACGATGCTCGCCCGAATAGCTGTGATCCCGCTCAATCCGTTCAGGAAGCCGCATGAATACCTGCCCCAGTTGCTGCTCGCGTCCGGACAAAAATTCGCAGCCAAACTGGATGCGCCGGTAGTCCTCCTCACGACGCCGCTGCTCAATGGCCTGCAGCAGCAAATCCATCTCAGATACGGTTTGCTCGTCAGACAGCGACAGCAACATACGGGATTTCAGATAGACCAGATGGGACGCCATGGCGATGAATTCGCTGGCAATCTCAAGATCCATCCGCTTCATTTCCTCTAGCGACTCCAAATACTGTTCCAGCAACTCGGAGATTTTGATGTCTCGGATTTCAATCTTGTGTTTGGACAAAAGCAGGAGGATCAGGTCGATGGGTCCGGTGAAGTCCTCGAAACTCTCCTGAGATCCTCGCACCACCCCGGTCAGCGTATATACAGGCTCAGACAAGACCACCCACCCCCAGCAAAGTGAATGGTTTGCGCGTCAACTCGTACATCCAGTTGAAAATGGAGCCTCGCAGCGAACCCAACCAACCAAACGGGTTGAATTCCGGCACAAAGTTACCCAACAGCATGATACCGAGAAAAAGAAACATACCGTAGCGCTCATACCGCAGAATGGTAAAGTAGATGCGCTCGGGAAAACAGGCGCCCAATATTTTGGAGCCATCCAGCGGCGGAAGCGGCACCAGATTGAACAAACCAAGACCAATGCTGACGAGCGCCAGCATATAGAAAAAGAAATACAAAACGGGAATGGACGTGATTCCCTCACCGAAGAAGTCGGTACTCATCTGCCAATTCAGTGCCTCAGGAAACACACCCACAATGAAGTGCAACAGGAACAACGCCACAAACGCGATGAGGAAGTTCATCACAGGGCCGGCCAGCGCCACCAGCGCCATGTCGCGCTTGGGTTTCTTGAAATAGCGCATGTCGACCGGCACCGGCTTGGCCCAACCGAAACCGACAAAGACCATCATCAACAGTCCGACGGGATCAATGTGCGGAATGGGGTTGAGCGTGAGTCGTCCCATTCTTTTTGCGGTGGGATCACCCAACCACTTGGCTACGACGCCGTGAGCGATTTCATGCAAAATGATTGTCAGCAGAACGGCAGGCACAAAAGCCAGCAGAGACCAGTCAAGGCGGGCAAACAAGGATAGGACACCTCCCCCGATACGTCATCATAGGCAGGCCGGATCAACTATTGGATTTCCACCTTATGATACGTCTTTTTCCCCTTCTTGAGGATGACCGGTTCGACGAACAGCTCGGGCGGGAGCCGCCACGCGATGTCCTCAATACGCTGCCCGTTCACCTCGACGCCGCCCTGCGTCACCAGCCGCCGTGCCTCCCCCTTGGAGGGCGTCAGCCTGGTGAGCACAAGCAAGTCGAGCAGACCGACGCCGTCGTCCGGGCACTCATCGAGTGTAGTGGTCGGCATGTTTTCCGAAACGCCGCCCCCGCCGAACAACGCTTTGGCCGCCTCGGCCGCCGCGTCGGCGGCTTCCGAGCTGTGTACCAGCGCGCACAGCTCATAGGCCAAACGCTCCTTGGCGCGGTTGAGGTCGGAGCCCTCCCAGCGGGACATTTCCTCAATCTCGTCAAGCGGCAGGAAGGTCAGCTTCTTCAGGAACGGAATGACGTCGGCGTCGGCCACATTACGGAAATACTGATAAAAGTCAAACGGCGAGGTCTTGTCCGGGTCGAGCCACACGGCCCCCTTGGCCGTTTTGCCCATTTTGGTGCCTTCGGAGGTCAACAGCAGACTGATGGTCAGGCCGTGCGCGTCTTTCCCCAGCTTGCGGCGGATGAGCTCGGTGCCGGCCAAGATGTTGGACCACTGGTCGTCGCCGCCGCACTCCAGATTGCAGCCGTATTCCTGATGCAGGCGGAAATAGTCGTAGCCCTGCATCAGCATGTAATTGAACTCGAGGAAGTTGAGTCCGCGCTCCATACGCGCCCGGAAGCACTCGGCGGTCAGCATACGGTTGACCGAAAAGTGAACGCCGATGTCGCGCAAAAACTCGATGTAATTCAAATTCAGCAGCCAGTCGGCGTTGTTGACCATCATATCCTTGTCGTCGGTAAAATCGATGAACTTACCAATCTGCTTTTTGAACTTTCCGACATTCTCGGCGATACGATCCTGCGTCATCATCTGGCGCAGATCGGTGCGCCCCGACGGGTCGCCCACCATGGTGGTGCCGCCGCCAATCAATGCGATGGGCTTGTTGCCGGCCTTCTGCAAATGCCGCATGACCACCAAAGGCAAAAAATGCCCGACATGCAGGCTGTCGGCGGTGGGGTCGAACCCAATATAGAAAACGGCCTTCCCGTTGTTGACCAGCTCCTTGACCGTGTCCTCACCGGTCGTCTGCGCAACGAGACCACGGGCCGTCAGTTCATCCCATACTGTCAAATCCGTTCAGCTCCCTCTCTGTGTTTGCTCCATATACAATGACATTCCAAAAATCATCAGCCCTGCCGCTTATACGCGTCACAGGCGGAGATCAGCTCGGCCGCGCTTGCGCGTGTGCTTTCGGTAATGGTGCGTCCGCCAATCAGCCGGCAAAGCTCGTCCACCCGGCCCTCGTGCGAAAGCAGCGTCACCCCGGTAACCGTACGCTCCCCCACCGTGGCCTTTTCAATCTTATAATGACCGTCGGCCATGGCCGCCATCTGCGGCAGATGGGTCACACAGAGCACCTGACGCTGTTGAGAGGCCCGCTGCAGCTTTTCGGCCACATGTGTCGCCGCCCGGCCCGACACACCCGCGTCGATCTCATCAAACACCAGCGTTCCGACCAGCTCAGTCTGCGACAGAACGGTAAGTAAGGCCAACATGATGCGGGACAGCTCGCCGCCCGATGCAATCTTGGCGATGGGGCGGGGTGTTTCCCCGATGTTGGTTGAGATGAGAAACCGCACCTCGTCCCGGCCGGTCTCGCGCAACGCCTCCCGCGTCTCCAACGTCGATACCTCGACCTCAAAGACGACGCGTCCCATGTCCAAATCACCCAATTCGGCATGCATGCGCTCGGTAAACCGCTGTCCGGCCTCCCGGCGGGCCTGCGAAAGTTGTCCCGCCAGCGTTTCAGCCTGAACAAGCGCCGCACGGCAGGCCGCGCGCGCCTTTTCAATGGCCAGTTCGGAAAAGGCCATCTCGTCCAGACCAGTTCTGGCCTGTTCCGCGCGCACGAGCAAGGCGGGCACATCACAGGCGTACCGGCGCTTCAGCAATTCAATGGCGTCCAGACGTTCCTCGATCTCGGCCAGCTCGCCCGGGTCGTTGTCGTACCCGGCGCGCAGACGTCCCAAATCGGAGGAGACGTCCTCGGCATTGTATGTGAGTTCTTTAAGTTTGTCAAATACGACCCCGATGTCCTCATCATATTCGGAGACGCGAGAAAGCCTTTCTCCTGCTTGCGCCAGAAGAGAAAGCGCGCCATCCATTTCATCATCGCCCAAAAAGGCGGCCGTGGCGATGTCGAGCGCCGAGGTGATGGTCTCCAAATTCAGAAGCACACGGCGGCGGGCGTTCAGCTCTGCCTCTTCGTCGGGAGTCGGCGCCACGGCCTCCACATCCTCGATCAGGCGTTGCCACTCCTCCATCAGCCGTGTGCGGTCGCGATCCCTTTCCAAAAGCGCACGTTCCTCCCGCTCCCGCGCTTTCAGAGCCTGATAAGCTTCATGATAGGCGGCCAGCAGGGCATCCTCCACACCGAAACGGTCAAGCAGGGCACGGTGCTTTTGCTCATCGGTCAAAGCCAGACTGTCGTGCTGCCCATGGATTTGCAGCAGCATCATGCCCAGCTCCCGCAGCATCGACACGGTGGCTATGCGCCCGTTGACCCGGCACACGCCCCGGCCGTCGCTGTTGACCTCCCGCGTAATGAGCAGCGTGCCGTCCTCTTCCGGGACAAAGCCGCTCTGCTCCAAAAAGTTCGACACATCGGCCCCGATTCCTTCAAAAACCGCCGAAATCCGCGCCGCCGCCGCACCGGTGCGCACAACCTCCCGGGAGGTACGCAGACCGACAATGGCACCCAGCGCGTCGATGATGATCGATTTGCCCGCGCCGGTCTCACCGGTCAGCAAATTGAGCCCTGAGCCGAATGTGATCTCACTGGACTCAATGATGGCGACATTTTCAATATGCAAATGCGTGAGCAAACAATCACCTCACAGCGGCAATTCTAACTTCAACTCTACACGCGCGCTAACCGCGCAGCTGCGTCCGGACGTAGGCGGCCAGCGCGTCGGCCGCGCCGCTGTCGGTCAGTACAATCATGCCGGTGTCGTCGCCGGCCAGTGTCCCTACGACGTCCGGCCGCCGCATGGCGTCGATGGCCGCGCAGACGGCCGAGGCCAGCCCGGGCAGCGTCTTGATGACGACGATGTTTTGCGCGCTCTGTGCGCTGACGGCGCCCTCACGAAAGATGGTGGCCAGGCGTCCGGTTACGCCGCTGTCCTCTTCGGCCGCGGGCAGGGCGTAACGGTACGTCCCCTCCGCGTCGGGTACCTTAATAAGCCCCAGCTGTTTGATGTCCCGGGAAATGGTGCCCTGCTGAACATCAAAGCCGTCCGCCTCAAGACGACGCACCAGCTGTTCCTGTGTCTGTACTGATTCCCTTTGAATGATATCCATAATCTTGGCCTGTCGCAGTGATTTCATGGGAACCTCCACCTAGAAATGAAATGACGGAAGTCAGAGGTCAGACAACAACCGGGGAACTATCCTCTGAATTTTTCACCGATCAATCCGAAGAAATTGTGCTCGCCGATGTGAATCAGCCGAGTCTTGTGGAGGGCGCGCCGGATCTCCAACCGGTATTCCGGCAGGAACGCGAACTCTCCTTTACCGTCCACATTCAAATAGACCGGCTCGTCCTGATGGGAACGTACCGTCACCATACGGTTTGGGGAGAGCACAATGGCGCGCGCATAGAAGGCATGAGCGCAAACCGGCGTGACGGTCATGCTTTCGGCCCCCGGCTCCACAATCGGCCCTCCGGCCGACAGACAATAAGCGGTACTGCCTGTGGGCGTTGACACAATGACGCCGTCGCCGGAAAAAGACATCATTTCCTGCCGGTCGGCATACACCGACAACGTAATGAACCGCCTAGTCGCGCCTCCGGTCAGCAACGCCTCATTCAGTGCCAAGTCTTGATGAACCAGTGTTTCACCGCAGATCACCGACAACGCAAGCATCATGCGCTCGTCGACGGTGAAGTCGCCGCGCGCCATGGCACGCAGTTTTTCCACATCGCCCGCATCCAGTTCGGCCAGAAAACCGAGCCGCCCCATTTGAATGCCCAAGATCGGGCGCACCTGCTCGGCGGCTTCCTTGGCGATGCGCAGGATGGTACCGTCGCCGCCCAGCGTGACGATGAGCTCCGCGCGCGTCAACGCCTCGGCCAAGGGGAGCGCCGTGGCCACATCGGCCAGACTCTCGAACCCCTCGGTTTCACGGGGAAGAATTGGTTCAACGCCCTCCGAACGCAACAGGGTAGCGGCTTGCCGGGTGATGATGAGTCCAATGTCACGGGATGTATTGGGGTACAGCAAAACACGTGATATCATGACACAGCCCCTCCTATCCCAGTGCGTCGTGAGCGTCGCGCACAACCGCCGCAACGGTGTCGGCCCACGGCGTCATCAGGCGGTCTTCCTCTTTCATGGACAGAAACAGCAGGTATTCGAGGTTGCCTTCAGGCCCCTTCAGGGGCGAAAAGGAGATCTCCTTTACAGTGAACCCCTCGCTCTCGGCGTCGGTCATGCGCCCGAGCAGTACTTCCTCGTGCACCTGGGGATCCCGAACGACCCCTTTCTTGCCCACCTGCGCCCGTCCGGCCTCAAACTGCGGTTTGACAAGGCAGACAGCCTGACCATCCGGCGCGAGCAAACGGCGCATAACCGGAAACACAAGGCGCAGAGAGATGAAGGAAACGTCGCAGGTCGCAAGCGTCAACGGTGTGCCGATTTGTTCGGGGGTAACGTACCGAATGTTTGTGCGCTCCATGACGGTAACGCGCGGATCACAGCGCAGCTTCCAGTCGAGCTGGCCGTATCCGACGTCGATGGCCCAAACGTGTGAGGCGCCGTGCTGCAGCAGGCAGTCGGTGAATCCGCCGGTCGAAGCCCCTATGTCGGCGCAGAACGCTTGGGTGCAATCAATTGCAAAGACATCGATGGCCTTTTGCAGCTTTAAGCCTCCCCGGCTGACAAAACCGATGGGATCGCCCCGTACCTCAATGACCGCGTCCTCGGCCACCATGCAGCCGGGCTTGTCCTCCTTTTGCCCGGATACATAGACGAGGCCGCTCATGACGGTTGTTTTGGCGCGTTCCCGACTGGGCGTCAGTCCCCGCTCGAAGAGGATGAGATCGAGTCGTTTCTTCATACGCCGAACGTCCGTATGCGTTTGGCCAGGCTCTCGGCGTCCAGACCGAAGGCTTTGTACAAATCCTCGTTCCGGCCCTGCGGCACAAACCGGTCGCCCAGGTCATAGATCTGTGTCTCAAAGGGCCGCTCGGTTTGCCCGCACAGTCCCGCTAGCAGGCGTTGGGCCACCGAGCCCTCGTAGACGCTGTCCTGCAGTACGGTCAGTTTTCCGGTTTTGTGCAGAGATGCGGCAATGGGCTCCACGGTCAACGGCTGCAGCGCGGCCAGCTTGATGAGCTCGACGTCAACATCCAGCAGCCGCAACGCCTCGACCGCATCCAGCGCCTGGTTGACCATGGCGCCGTAAGTAACAAGCGTAACCGCCTTGCCTTCATGCAGGATGGCGGTGTCCAGATGACAGTCGCGGTACCGTCCCTCTTGACCGCGCGGATACCGCACCGCCGAGGGATGATCCTCGGCGACCGCCCGCCGCAGCATGGCCGACAGTTCGGCATAGCTGGCCGGCGTGTAGACGGTCATCCCCGGGATATGGCACAAAAACGAGGAGTCAAAAATGCCATGATGTGTCTCCCCGTCCTCTCCCACCAGACCGGCGCGGTCGATGGCAAATGTGACGGGCAACCCGGACAGCGCCACGTCATGGATGATCTGGTCATAAGCACGCTGCAAAAAGGTGGAGTAGATGGCGCAGACCGGCCGCATGCCCTGCTTGGCCAGACCGGCCGCCATGGTCACGGCATGCGATTCGGCGATGCCAACATCAAAAAAACGCCGGGGATAGGCGGCAGCAAACCGGGACAGCCCGGTACCGTCGGTCATGGCGGCGGTCACGGCGCAAATGCGCCTGTCGTCGGCGGCCAGGCGTTTCAAAGAGGCCCCGAAAACGTTAGAGAAATTTCGGGGTTCCTCGCGCGCCATGCGGCCGGTTTTGACATCAAAATGAGACACGCCGTGAAACGCCACGGGGTTATGTTCGGAGGGCGCGTATCCGCGTCCCTTGGTGGTGGTGATATGCAACAGCACCGGCTTGTCGAGCGCCTTGGCCATGCGCAACAGCCGCATCAGTTCATTCAGATCATGCCCGTTGGTGGGACCAAGGTAGACAAAACCCATGTTCTCAAACATCGATCCGGGCAGCAGCGTATCTTTGACCGCCGTTTTCAGCAGGGTGAGGAAGCGGTCGACCTGTTTGCCGCCGGGCATCGGATCCAGCACCCGGTGATAGATTTTTTTCAAATGCAGGTATTGTGGTCTCAAGCGCAAATGCGCCAAGTGCTTGGCCATGCCGCCCACGTTTTTCTTGATCGACATGCCGTTGTCATTCAAAATGACAATCATCGGTTCACCGCTCTGACCCGCGTCGCACAGCCCTTCATAGGCCAGTCCGCCGGTCAGCGCGCCGTCGCCGATGACCGACAACACATGATGATTCTTGTGCTGCAGTGTCCGCGCGCGGGCCATGCCCAGCGCCGCCGAAACCGAGGTGGACGCGTGTCCGGTGGCGAAAGCGTCGTGTACGCTCTCGTCGGGCTTGGGAAACCCGGACAGGCAATCAAACGCGCGCAGGTTCTTGAAGTGATCCCGCCGCCCGGTGAGAATCTTATGGGTATAACATTGGTGTCCGACGTCGAAGACCAGACGGTCGACCGAGGTGTCAAACACGGCGTGCAGCGCGACGGTCAGCTCGACCACGCCCAAATTGGAGGCCAAATGCCCCCCCGTATGGGCGACGTTACGGACCAAGAAACGACGAACCTCCGCACAGAGCCGGTACAGCTGCTGAATATTCAATTTTTTCACGTCATCCGGCGTTCTGATTTTTTCCAGTATTGCCATCGCGTAACCTGACCTATTTCTTCTTTTTTCGCTTACCGAAAAGAGAGAATACATGAAGCACACGACCGATGCCGTGCACAATCTGAACATTATAGCCCATGGCTACACCCTTGCAGAACGCTTTGCCGCCAATGGTCAACGCCGCCACGACCCCCGAAACGATGAGTGACGGCAGCACATTTTCGCCTTGCCCCTGCGCCGAAATAATCATAACGGCAATGGCCGCCGATGTGGCGCCCGAGATGATGCCGCAGATGTCACCCACAACGTCATTGCAGAAGCTGGACACCCGGTCGGCGCGCCGCAACAGCCAGAGCGCCTCCTGCGACCCGGGCACACGCCGGGCGGCCATGGAGTGAAACGGCTTTTCCGATGCGGTGGCCGTAGCCAAACCAAATACATCAAACAAAATGCCCAGAACGATGAAAATGAGCAGGATGACAAACGCCAACGGAAGAGAGGCTTTTTCAAGCGCCTTGTTGGAGGCGAAGGAAAAAGCGATGGAGATGACAAAGGTCCAGACAACGACAGTGACCGCCCATTTCAAGCTTTCCGGGCGAAAAATCTTGTTCTTCGACTTTTTTCGTTTGGGTCTGAACGGTTCCTTGTTCACGGGCGCGTTTTCGTTTGCCACTTCCCTTTTGCCTCCATTTGGATCTATGCAAACGCCGCACAATCGGTTTGCGCGTTTGCCCTTGTTTTTTCTGTGATGAGGCGGCCCAAAAAGTAAATCTTACGGCTTAGGTTCGGTTGGATTTCCCAGCGGGGTGCCCCTTGTCGCCAATGGGGTGATTTCTCATTGAACCCCGCTCCGCCGCGTCGCCGCAGGCGGGACCGAATTGCCACTGAGTCCGTACTGCAATCCCTTCTGTGCCCCACGAAGGACAGCCTAGGTGTTTTCCACCGCAAAACGCAACGACTCGTTAGCCTCTTTTGCAGACAGGGTTTCAAGAGATGTCGGGGTCTCCGAGGGCGGCTTGACTCCGGCCGGAGCCATTTCCGCTTGGCACCTCTATCCTCCGTTGCCCACGCAAGGCAGGCTACACTGCACACAGCACAAAAAGCACCGCAATACAGGTTCCAGCCTGATTCGTAACGAGCGATCCGCACCCGAAGGCGCGAAGGTCTCCGCCACAAGATCAGGTCTCCACGGTAACCGGGTGGTCGGCCGCATGCCGTTGCGACCCGCCCGAAAACCTTAACCCCCAGCACTCACCCCATGTTTGGCACACAAAGCAAGCACCAGAGACTTCATCGATATGCCCTTCAGCGGATTTTTAGGCCCGCCTTAGGAGCCGCGGTTTTGACTAGGATACTGCGCCTCATCATGGATGTAAACAAAGTGGTATTATACCACGCCTTTGCCGCTATCGCAACTTACCTTGCCGAAAAAACCTATGGTCTCATGCGTTTCTTCCGGCCAGATCCTCGGCCAGCCAGATCAAAAAATCGGACTCCGCGAAATCGGACAGGAAGGCAGACGCCTTTTCGGTCAGCTGCGCGATAAGCCGCAGGCACTCCTCGCGTCCGACCAGCGCGTAAAAGTTCATTTTGCCGGTGGCCTCATCCCGTCCGGTGCTCTTGCCCAGATGCACCGAATCGCCCTCCACATCGAGCAGGTCGTCCCGGATCTGGAAGGCCAGCGCCACGCAGCGCGCATAACTCACCGCAGCCTGAATGCTCTCGGCGCCGGCGCCGCCCAGAATACAGCCGCACCGTGCCGCCGCGTCGATCAGCGCGCCGGTCTTCAGCTCATGAACGTGCGCCAGCAACTCGGGATCGGAAATGGGAAACTCGGGGTCGGTATCGAGCATCTGTCCGCCGGCCATGCCGAACGCGCCCGACGCCCAGGCCAGACTATGCGCCGCCTGAATTTGCCGCACCGGATCCAGTCCCTGGGTATAGTCGGGATCGAGCACGGTTTCAAAGGCGGTCGACAACAGCGCGTCGCCCGCCAATACGGCGCAGGCCTCGCCGAATACCTTATGGTTGGTGGGGCGACCCCGGCGCATGGTGTCGTCGTCCATACAGGGCAGATCGTCGTGAATCAGAGAATAGGTGTGGATCATCTCCAGCGCACAGGCAAACGGCAGAGCCTGTGAGATCCGCCCCCCTGAAAGGCGACAAAACTCAAGAAGAATCACGGGACGAACCCGCTTCCCTCCGGAAAACAGGCTGTACTGCATGGCTTCCAGCAGCCGGGACTGCAGAACGGTGGTGTTGGGCAGGTAACGAACCAACGCCTCCTCGATTCGATCCCGGTAATCCTGATATCGTTCCTGATGTTTCATGGATTCGCCGCCTTTACTCCGGTGATGGGAAAACGCGCAAAAAATGCGCCTGAAAAGACCGAGGCAGGACTAAAACGGGGCGTCCTCTCCGTCAAAGGGCGCAAATTCCGGCTGCTCCGGCTTCATGACCAGCGCCTTCACCTTTTGCTCGGCCGTGTCCAGCTCGCCGTGGCAGTATTTGAGTAGCGCCGTCCCCTCTTCAAACAGACCGAGGGCTTCGGAAAGCGGCGCTTCCCCGCGCTCCAGCTCGCTGACAATGGCCTCCAAACGAGTCACGGCCTTTTCAAAGCTTTTCTTTTTTCCCGTTTCGCTCATGATTCATCCGCCTCATCGTTTTGTATGGTTTCCACCGTGCAGCCCACCGTGCCACTCCGCAGCCGAAGATTGAGCTTTTCGCCGACGGTCAGTTGAGCGGCTTCGCGCGCCACCGTACCGTCTCCACGCGTGGCGATGGCATAGCCCCGGGTCAGCACCGCCAGCGGCGATAGGGCTTCCAGCTTGGCGCACAAGCCGATGAACGTGTGCTTCTTGCGGTGGAGCGTTGACTCCCCGGCCGCGGCCAACCTCCCGGACAGCAGGTCGAGCGACAGCTTGCGGTCGGCAAAGTACTGCAGGGGGCTGGTCAACACCCGTCGCTGACCGAGTGCCGTCAACGCCTCGCGACGGCGCGACAGGGTGTGTCGCATCACCGTGGACAAAGCGTCCCCGCGCTGAGACAGCGTCGATTTCCACTCCAACATATCGGGCGCCACCGTCTCGGCGGCGTGGGAGGGTGTGGAAGCGCGCACATCGGCCACAAAATC
>JAVBPF010000026.1:0-16733 GCA_031549735.1 Oscillospiraceae bacterium | reverse complement strand
GTCTCTGCTTCATCTCGGTCACTTCGTCCAACACGGCAAAACCGGTCTCGGCCTCAATGCGGCGCACCCCGGCGGCCACCGAAGCCTCGCTTCGGATAGCAAACAGCCCGGCCTGCGAGGTGTGTTTCAGGTGTGTGCCGCCGCAAAGCTCGATCGACACATCGCCCATGGACACCACACGCACCGTATCTCCATATTTCTCTCCGAACAGCGCCATCGCACCCTGCGCGCGCGCTTCGGCAATCGGCATCTCACGGACGAGAATGTCCGCGTCGCTCATAATCATCTCGTTGACCAACCGCTCAACGCGGAGCAGTTCATCGGCGCTCATGGCCGCCAGATGGGAAAAGTCAAACCGGAGCCGGTCGGGTTCCACCAAGGAGCCGGCCTGTTCCACATGCTCGCCCAGCACACGCCGGAGCGCTGCATGCAACAGGTGTGTGGCCGAGTGCGCGCGCATGACGGCGCGGCGCCGCTCGATGTCGGGCACGGCCCTCACTGCGTCGCCCGTGGCCAGCGCACCGGAGCGCATCACACCGGAGTGCAAGACGTGTCCCTCTTTGGTCTTGTGCACGGCCGAGATATCCACAACCGCGCCTTTGGAGGTCATCACGCCGACATCGTAGGTCTGGCCGCCGCTTTCGGCATAGAAAGGCGTTCGGTCCAACACAATCACAACGGCCTGTCCCTCCTCGGCCGCATTGCAAAGGGCTCCATCGGCCAACAGCGCCAGCACTTTCCCTTCGTCCTCCGACATGTCATAGCCGGTAAACACGGTCTTGTCGCCGGACAGCTTCAGCTCAGAACCGGCCCAGCCGGCGTCCTCCATGCTGCCCCGCGCCGCACGCGCGCGTTCCCGCTGGCTGCGCATATTGCTCTCATAGGCTTCCATATCGAGCTTCAGACCGCTCTCCTCCAGGATTTCCAACGTGAGATCGACCGGAAAACCGAAGGTATCATAGAGCTTGAACGCGTCGTCGCCCGACAAGATGTCCTTCCGCGCCGCTTTGACCGCCGCGATGGTCTCATTGAGCAGCAGCAAACCGGCGTCGCAGGTGCGGTTGAAGCGTTCCTCCTCCATTGAAATGACCGCGCGGATGTGCTCCTTTTTGGCCAGGAGGTTGGGATACGCCTGCCCGCTCTCCTCAATGACCGTTTCGCAGAGCTCAGCCAGGAACAGACGGTTGATGCCCAACAGCTTGCCGTGCCGCGCGGCGCGGCGCAGCAGCCGTCTCAGCACAGAGCCGCGTCCCTCGTTAGAGGGCAGCGCGCCGTCGCCGATCAGCATGGTTGTCGAGCGGATGTGGTCGGTGATGACACGGATGGAGACGTCGGTCTTCTCGTTTTTCTTATAGGTGACGCCGGCGATGCGGCAGACATGGTCGATTACGCGTCGGATGGTGTCGACCTCAAACAGGTTGTCCACGCCCTGCGACATGCAGGCCAGACGCTCCAGCCCCATACCGGTGTCAATGTTTTTCTGCGCGAGCGGCGCGTAATTCCCGGCCCCATCGCTGTGGTACTGCGTAAACACCAGATTCCAAAACTCCACATAGCGGTCGCAGTCACAGCCCACGGCGCAGTCGGGGCTCCCGCAGGAATACTGCGCGCCCCGGTCGAAATAGATCTCGGAGCAGGGGCCGCAGGGGCCGGTTCCAATCTCCCAGAAGTTGTCCGCCTTGCCCAGGCGCACCATATGCGACGGATCAACGCCGACCTCCTTGGTCCAGATGTCATAAGCCTCGTCGTCGTCCAGATAGACCGATACATGGAGCAGGTCCACCGGGATCTCCATCACGTCGGTGCAGAAACTCCAGGCCCACTGGATGGCCTCGCGTTTGAAGTAATCGCCGAACGAGAAGTTTCCCAGCATTTCAAAAAAAGTACCATGGCGCGACGTCTTGCCCACACGTTCGATGTCGGGCGTTCGGATGCACTTCTGGCAGGAGGTGGCGCGGCGGCGGGGCGGCTCCGTTTCGCCCGAAAAGTAGGGCTTGAGCGGCGCCATGCCCGAGTTGATGAACAGCAGGGATGCGTCGCCCTGCGGAATCAGCGGCGCGCTGTCCAGCCGGAGGTGTCCGTTCTCTTCAAAATAGCGCAGGAACACTTCCCGGATCTCGTTGAGTCCCATTTTTTTCATACTGCTCATCATTCCTTCTTTGTTGCTTTACGTGCTCGTCCGCCCTAGTCCGGGGAAATTCTCTCCCATGCGAATGTGACATGGCGTGTATCGGCAAGTGTTGTTTCCGGCGGGCTATTCGTCCCGGGCTTCCCGCGCCGCGGCGACGATGGCATCGTGCTCGTCCTTGTTGCGGGAGAACTGGTGTACACCATCTTTGTTGACGGCGTAATAGTAGTAATTGGTGTCATCCGGATAGAGCGCCGCGCCCAGTGAGGATTCGCCCGGGCTGGCGATGGGTCCGGGTGGCAATCCCTCATATGCGTATGTGTTGTATGGGTTGTCGATTTTCAGATCGTCGTTGGTCAACCGCTCTTTGTGCTCGGGCAGGCAGTACTGCACCGTGGCGTCGATCTGGAGGAAGGGGAAACTGCTGCTGTTGAGACGGTTGTAGATGACCGAGGCGATGGTCCATCCTTCGTCGTGTGTGGCCGCCTCGCGCTCTATCATCGACGCGATGGTCACGATCTCATGCACCGTATAGCCCATTTCGGCGGCGCGTTCTACCATTTCTTCGGTAAACTTGTTGTCAAAGTTCTTCAGCATTTTCCCGAGAACATTTTCCGGCTTGTCGTTCACATAGAACTCGTAGGTGTCCGGGAAAAGATAGCCCTCCAGCCGCTTGTCCGTCTTGGGCAGGTCTTTCAGGAACTTGTAGTCGAAGTCATAGTCTCTGGCTGTGGCCTCCAGCTCCTCCATCGTGCAGACCTTTTTTTCGACCAGGCGCTCGAAAATCTGCCGGAGCGTGAATCCTTCCGGTACAACGACCTCCACAGACTCCTTCGGCCCGGCCGTCGGCTTCAGGGAATTGACGATGGCCATATAATCGTAGTTGGTTCGGATTTCATAGGTGCCGGGCTTGATCTTCGCCTGAGCGTTCGAGACTCCGGCATAGAGGTTGAACAACCACCGGTAATTGACGACACCGGCCTCGTAGAGCGTGTTAGTGATATCCGACATTTCATCGTTCTCACCGATGGTCACGGTAACTGTTTTTTCCGGCTTATTGAGGGCCAAAACCTCGTTGGCCGATACCCAGATGAGCCCCGCCAACAGCGCCGAAACGCCCACAACAAACATAAAGTAGACAATACCGGTCAGGCAGCCGGTATAGGGTCTGCGCCGAACCGGCTCATTGCCTCTCTCCCCGGACGCTCCGGAAGGGTTCCCGTCTCTGCGTGCAGAGGCGTCCTCAGGACGGGGACGGGGCTGTGGTGCGCTACGCACATCCGGGCGGCGCGCTGCTTCGCCCGCTTGCGGCTGCGGAGAACGCTGCGGTCTGACCTCGTTTGCGTTCTGCCCCCCGCTTCGATTGTAAGCCTGCGCCCCTGCGCCACCAACTCGATTGCGTTCGTCAGGGTTTTGGGATCGCTTCTGAATGGGAATGCGGCGCGTTATCTCAAGGTCGCCGGCATCTTGGCGGTGCGCGTTCTGCTGATGACGATAATCTTCAGGCCGTCGCGCATCCGGGCGCTGTGCCTTTTGACCTTCGGAGAAATTTGAGCGCAGCTGGCCGTATTTCAACGGCGGATACTCTCTGCGCGCAGAATCCGCACGGGGCTGAGACACAGAAGCGGCCGAATTCTGCGTGGGTCGGGACGATTGGCTGCTGTTATCCACGCCGGGACGAGGCGCGTTTTGGCCTTGCGCCGAAGGAGATTTCGGAATTGAGTTTCTGTCGTGCTCACGCCCGGACGCGGCTGACAACGGCCGATTATGCTCATCCCAAGATCCAGATCGGTTCTGAGGCCGGACCGAATGCTGGTTTTGCCCATTGGAGCGCTCCGAACGGTCAGAACGAGGCGAGCCCCCCCTTTGCCGGGCGGATGGATCCTCATACAGATCCTCGTCAATGATAACATCCCAATCGTTATCGGACATGGTGCTCCCTCCTGACTCACTTAAAGATATCGCGGTAAAAGGCGCTTTGGATCCTTGGGCCGCAGGCGCGCCCTCTTTGGAAACTGTCTCGTTTTGGCGCGCGGACAGGCCGTTTGCCAAAACGTGCGTCAGCCGTTGCGCGCGTGGGCATCGGTTGAAAATCCGTCGTCGGAACACTTGAATTCTGCTCATCATATGATGGGGCAGACAACAATGAGTGAGGTGAACTCTATGTGCTTCAAAGACATGTTTGACGACAACGGCTGCCTGTGGATCATCCTGATCATCGTGGTTCTGTGCTGCTGCTGCGGCTAAACACCAGCCATCCGCTAAACCGCCCGGGAAGTGGGGAAGCCCCCCGCTTTCCGGGTTTTCCCGCTTCGGTCAAGCTTTTTCAAGCGCTTACCAGCGCATCACGGCCTCACGGCGGTCTCTTCGCGCCGCCATGCCGTATCATGCGCGGTTTGACGTCTCGATGAGTTCATTCTCCGTAATGACAAAACGAACCCCCCGGTCATGCGGCAAAACGGGCACTGCCTCGACAAGATGTTCCCTCCGGCACAGCGCCACGGCGGACGCCGCACACCCGGACAAATACCGATCGTAATAGCCGCCGCCCCGCCCCAAGCGATGCCCGGCGCGGTCAAAGGCCAATCCCGGAACAATGACAAGCGCAAGTGTCTCCGGCAACGCAACAGGCGCGTCGTCGGGCGGCTGCAGAAAATCGTACGGCCCCGGACGCAAATCGGCCATCGTCCGAATGACCCTGGCCTCCATGACATTCTCACAGACAAGCGGCACCGAGACCCGTTTCCCCGCGCGCAGAGCGTCCTCCAGAATGGCATGGGTGTCGGGCTCGTCACCGAAGCTCACATAGCAGAACAACGAATCCGCCGCTTGATAGACGGATAAATCGAACAGCCTCTGCCGCAACCGACGGTCACTGCTCACCGGATCGGGACAGGTCACGGCCAGCATTTGTTCCCGCAGCAGGTTCTTTTCCCGGGGAATCCCCCCGGCCCCATCATGCCCCATCGTAGCAGATCTGAGACGCGATTCTGCGTGACAACGCTTCCCCGCGCAAGGCCTCAACCAGCTTGAGCGCAAAGGGCAGCGCCGCGCCGGCGGCGCGTCCGGTGACAAGGCTTCCATCGACTACGACGGGCGAAGTCTCAACAAGCGCTCCAAAGCCCACCATTTCCTCCGTTGATCCGGGAAAACAGGTGACGTGGCGCCCTTTGAGCAAGCCCAAAGCCCCCGGTACCAGCGGCGCGGCGCATATGGCGGCCAGCCACCGTCCCGCTTGCACAACCACTTTGACCCACTGTGCCAGCGTTTCGTTCCGCCTGAGCGCATCCACACCGGGACCGCCGGGCAGAATCAGCATCTCCAACGGGTTCTCGCTGTCGAGCACGCTCTCAACGGACAAGTCCTCGAGCGCAAGATCGGCACGCATCGGCACACCCCGTGCCGAAACGACCCAAGAGCCGGTCAACCCGACCGTTTGAAGCGGGATGTCGGCACGCCGGATAATATCAATGGGCGCGGCAGCTTCAAGGTCCTCAAAGCCATCGGCCAGAATCAGATAGACCATGGTTTCTCTCCTCTTGCGCTTTTCGCGCTTGGACCCCCGCCCGTGTCAGTTGTGCATGAGGTTCATATAGGGTGCGCGATCCCGCGCGAACACATGCTCAATGAGTGCTTTGGGCGTCAAGGGTTCATCCGCGTCCGCGGACAGAATTTCCCGCCCCAGCGCGTCCCAAAGGCCATTGTTCCAAGGCGCCAGCGGGTCGACCAGGGCAAAAACAACCTCAGAAAGCTCGGCCAACCGTTTCGCCTTGACCACTCTCAGGCAACCAAACGGAGCAGCGTCCGCTCCCCGCTCGGCCCCCAAGCCAAACGCTTCGCTAATTTTCCCCCCGCTGAGCACGGCGTAGCCCTGCCGGGAACGGTGGAAAACGACACGGCCGCCAAACAGCGCGGTTTCCTCCAGGAGTCCCCGCCAGACGGCAGAGTTGCGCGCCACATGGGGCGTCTCGGCCAATTCGCGCTCATAAATCGTATTGAGTTCTTCGATGTCGTCCACGGCAGCCTCTTTGCTCTCGGCCAGGTCAAACCCGAGCTGTCCCGGACAGGAGAACACCGGCGAAAACCCTTGCTTCTCGTAGAAGGGAAACAGGTCGTCACGTTCGGGAATCAGCGCGGCCAGCGGAACGCCGCGCAAATGCAGCTCAAACAGCGCCTGTTCCATCAGCCCCCGCGACAGGCCTCGATTGCGAAACTCAGGATGGGTGCCGATCCCATACAGGTAGGACAGCGGTATCTCTTGCCCATGCCACCGGAATGTGTATGGCAGCATGTGCAGCATGGCAACCGGGTTTTCGCCGTCGACCGCGACCAGCGCACCCGCCGGGTCATATATCCGCTCGAAGAAGTAATTCGTGAATTTCCCATCTCCGGGAAAGCACAGCGCCCACAAGGCGCGCAGCACCTTCTCGTCGTCCGGCACGGCAAATCTCACAGCAAAGCTCACGGCGCTCCCTCCGCTTTCTGGTATTCCGTTCTACTCAATCCGCTCGGCGGCGTACTTAATCACGATTTCATGCGGGTGGTAGGACAGCTTGGATTTGCGCAGGCCCTCCAGCCCCAAGTCCTCCTCGCGGTCGAGGTAAGTTTTTCCTTCCCCAAAACGGCGAACAAAGGCGCGGTTGATGGTTGCGTAGGAGCCGGGCATCTCGTAATCGGCCTTTTCAATGTGTACGTCGATGCTGTCCGACACCAGATGGGAGCCGATCGAAAAAGCGGCGACCTCACCGTCTACGCGCAGTAAAAGCCCGAACGCGTCGACGGCCTCCATGTGTCCAAGCAACCGTTTGATGGTCTCGTATTCCTCCACCAGAGAAACATCGCCCTCCACGGCGTTTTTTCGACACCACTTCTTCTCGAATTTGAGAACATCACAGAGATTGTCCGCCGTGATGTCTTCCGCCACAAAGCGTCCGTCATACTGCGATTCAAAGCGGGCGATGTGGTTTCGTTTGGCGTGGTATTTGCGACCGGCCAAATCCCGCAGATCCTCGACGCGATAGAGGTAGTCGGCGTAGTCGCGGCTGGGCGTGAAATGGTACCGCCCGGGGCACAAGGCCTCCACTTGCCGAACCATCTCCTCGGTCAGACTGCGAAGCACAAAGGGGCTGTTTTCGGCATCGGCCTGCTCTTCCATCAGCCGCAGCTGGCGCTCGCAGTCGCCCGGCCCAAACGGCAGCAAATGAAAATATCGGCCGGGCCCACCGGCGCGCACCGTGACAAGGTCGTTGTCGAAGGACAGATGCGTATGATACTTTTCGGCCCATCCATACAGAGACGCAAATGCGTGCTCGGCGATGCGGCTTCCATAGGTATACGCCGTCTGGTTGAAGGGCTCTTTATGGGCAAGCGCAATGGGTTCAAATGACAGCATATTAACTCTCCAAGCCTTGATAATGGCGAATCGACAAGAATAATGGCGAATCGGATGACTATTTTTCACTCCGGCGGACACGGCGCGCCTCGCGGGCGACCGCGCGCCGAAACGCAAACAGCTTCAAAACGCGAAAGAATCGGCTGGGATTGGCGAGCAGGCGATAGAGCCACTCCAGGTTCAATTGGATCCACAGTTTGGGCGCTCGCTTCACTTCGCCCGACCAGACATCCAGCGACCCGCCCAATCCCACGTGCAGACGCGCGCCGGTTTGGTGCAGATGCTTCCGTATGAACAGCTCCTGACGCGGCGCGCCCAGGCAGACAAACAGCACGTCGGCGCGGCTTTCGCGTATGTTCTCCAACACGGCTTCCTCATCGGTGAAGTAACCGTCCCGCGTGCCGCAAATGGTCAGACCGGGCAGGCGTTCGGTCAGGTTTCGGGCCGCCTTTTCCGCCACGCCCGGCTTGGCGCCGAGCAAGAACACGCGCTTCCCGGTTCGCGACAGCGCCTCCAGCAGTCCGGCGGCGAAATCGATACCGGCCACGCGCTCAGGCAAAGGATGTCCCAGCTTCCGGGACGCCTGAACCACACCAATGCCGTCCGGCAAGATCAGATCCGCGCCACCGATGGCGCGCGCCGCTTCTGCATCGTGCCGACACCAATTGACAATCTCGGCGTTGGGCGTTACCACATAGGACGGCGTCTCTTGTTCCAGCAGCGCAAGCGCTCGCCCAACGGCCTCCTCGAGGGTAACGTCATCAAAAGGGACGTTTAGCACCGACACGCGCACAGTCAGTCCCCTCCTTCATAGCCATCGTCACCAGCAGATTTTTCATTCGGGAATTATATCACAGGTTGTGCCGCTTGGCAAATCTATCCCCTGTGTGCAAGATGCGTCTTTCCCCTTGCGCAATTGTCAAAGCTTGTTTATATTAGGGTATGGTTCATGTTTTCGGGCATTATTCTTTCCGTGCTGCCCTGCCGCCCGGGTTTGGAGTGTATTATGAGATCTACTCGGTTCTGGATTGTCCTATTCTCACTGCTGCTGGCTTTGGCCGCGGCGGTATCGCTGCCGATTCTCAATCAGAAGACGCAGGGTACCGTTGCCAACATCTATAGGGAGGGCGTCTGCCTCAAGAGCATCGATCTGTCCCAGGTCGCCGAGGGCTTCTCGCTGCAAGTTGAGGGTCGCTATCAGAACACCATCTCCGTTGAGCCGGGTCGAATCTGTGTGGAGGCAGCCTCCTGCCCCGACCAAATTTGTGTCCATCAGGGCTGGATTTCTAACAGCGTGGCTCCGATTGTCTGCCTTCCGAACTCGCTGGTCATACAGCTTGAGACAGCGCCGGGACGCGCACCGGACGCCGTCACATACTGAGGGGGCGGATTATGAGACTGAAAAAAGTGACCACCATGGCGCTGCTGACGGCCATAGCGCTCATCATTTTCATCGTCGAGGCACAGATTCCCGCCCTTGTCCCCATTCCCGGCGTCAAACTGGGGCTGGCCAACATCATTACGGTCTATTCGATGTTTGTGTTGGGCCCTGCGCCGACGCTGATGATCCTTGTCGCGCGCGTGCTGTTGGGCAGTCTTTTTTCCGGACAGGTGATGGCTCTATTTTACAGTATGGCGGGCGGGCTGCTATGCTACGCTTCGATGCTTGTGATGCGAAAGCTGGTGCGCCCGAAGCAAATTTGGGTCTGTAGCGTCGTCGGCGCTATTTTTCACAACATCGGTCAGATCCTTGTTGCCGTTCTCATCACCCGCACACCCGGCCTGTTGATCTATTTCCCTGTCTTGCTCGTGTCCGGGATCCTGGCCGGTCTCTTCACCGGACTGTGTGCCCAATTCATTGTGGAAAGGCTTCCAAAGGTTCTTTGAGGATCCAAATCCGGCATTTCCGATGGTGTGCCTCTCAATTTATGAGACGAAGATGCGCTAAACCTCCTTTGACCGCTCATGCTCGGCACGCAAACATCGATACAACATTATAGAGTTGTATCGTTTCGCTTGGTTCGTTGTTTCGTGGCAGCGCGCGGGTAGCCGCTGTGGGGATTAGCCGTTGCTCGGGAGTTCTTCGAAGGAGGGCGCACGCTATGAATATGCGTGATATTCAGGCCAGTATTTTGGGTTCATCCAAGGATTTCGTCGTTGCATTCGATACCCATTCGAATATTGTATATGTCAGCCCGTACGCCTATGAGATGTCGGAATACGCACCCGGAGAGATTGGCCTTGATCTTTCGCCGGAACGTGTCCACGACGCCGAAACGGCAGAACGCACCCGTCGACTCCTGCAACTCGCGCTGGAGCAGGGGGTGGCGCGCGGGGACGCCGTCTTGATTACCAAGAACGGGCGGCATCTGGATATGCTGCAGCACTATTTCGCCATTTTGGACGAGCGCGGCGAGAAGCAGGGCGTCGGACTCATCATGCGGGACATCTCGGCCTATCGGCTGAACCAGCGTGATCTGCTCACCAAATCGGCCCTCATTGACTCCTCCGACGACTTCATCGTGGCGACAGACCGCGATATGAACTGCATTTACGCCAACACGGGTGTCTATGCCATGACCGGCTATGCGCCGGAAGAAGTCGGTCTGGATGTCGGCCCCGAGCGTATGCGCGACCACCAAACCGGGCAAAAAATCAAGAGTGCCTGTTCCGAGGTCATACGCGACGGCGTTTTCTGGCAGGGAGAATCCGATCTCATCACCAAAAGCGGAGATATTCTGCCGGTGCAGCAGAAAATCTTCCCACTTCGCGACGAGAAAGGCAACATCACCGGTTCGGGCACCATCATCCGAGATTTGACCGAAATCAAGCACGCGCAGCACGAGGCCGGGAAGATGCTGCAGGTTTTGACCGATATTTTGGATCGCCTGGACGCCTTCGTCTATGTAACCGATCTGCAAACTGATGAAATGCTTTTTGTCAACCGTACCATGCGGGATACCTTTGGAATTGACAGCAACACCGCCGGACGCCGTTGCTGGGAGCTCATCCAGTGCGGCATGACCGACCGCTGCCCCTTCTGCCCGCTTCGTCAATTGAGGGAGGACCCGGATACGCCGGTTGTCTGGGAACTGGTCAACACACGCAACGGTCGGCGATACAGCAACACCGACAGCATCATCGAATGGGCCGACGGCAAACAGGTGCATATGCAGTACTCCATAGACATCACCGACACCCGAAATGCTCAGCAGGAAATCCGTGACGCGCGGGAACGGTTAGAAATCGCGCTGACCGCCTCGCATTCCGGCGTTTGGGAAATGGACTTGATCGGCAATCGATTCGACTATGACGAGTGGTGCGGAAAGCTGTTGGGACTCGGCCCAGAGCCGGGTTCCATCAGCATACCCGAACTGACAGCGCATTTTGAAAGCATTATGGCTGAGGAATCTTTGCCTGATATGTTGGACGCCCTACGACAACACGACCTATACGCGCAGTGGCCGACGCGCGACGCCAAGCTGGTTTTCCCTGACAAGAGCGTCCGCTACATCCGAAGCTATGGCAACACGGTGCGGGACAAGGACGGCAAAACATTACGCGTCATCGGCATGAATATGGACGTTACCGAAAACATCCGTTTGCAGAACGAATTGAAAGAAGCCAAAATTGCGGCGGAGAACAAAGGGCGCGCCGATACGGAAGAGCGTACCCAGATCATGCTGGACGCCACCCCGCTCTGCTCCTCCTTCTGGGACGAACAGGGCAACATGCTCGACTGCAACATGGAGGCCGTACGTACGTTTGGATTGACCGACAAATCCGAATACATTGAGCATTTCTACGATCTGAACCCCGAATTCCAGCCCGACGGCGAACCCACTGCGGAAAAAGCCTCCCGTGAAATTGCCGCCGCCTTCAAGGAGGGATACCGGCGTTTTGAGTGGATGTATCTGACCAAGAGCGGAGAACCTCTTCCTGTGGAGACGACACTGGTGCGCGTCCCCTGGCGGGGAGAGTATCGTCTGGCTGCCTATTCGCGAGACCTGCGCGACATCAAAGCGATGGAGCAGGCCAAGCGGGAGGCGGAGGCGCATGGATTGGATATGGAGGTACAGGCCAAGTTCGCATTGGCGGCCTCTGAGGCGAAAAGTCAGTTCCTCTCCAACATGTCCCATGAAATCCGCACCCCCATGAACGCCATCATCGGCATGTCGGATCTGCTGACCAGCGAGGACCTCAGCGAGCGTCAACGCTCCTATGTCAACGACATCCGCACCTCCTCGACCGCGCTTCTTGGCATCATCAACGACAGTCTGGATTTTTCCAAGATCGAAGCCGGAAAGTTGCAGCTTGACCCAGTGGATTTCGACATTATGGAGCTCCTTCACAACATAGAGTCCATGTTTATATTCTCGGCACAGAAGAAAGGCATCTCCTTTTCGATGAACTTCCTGAACACATTGCCACCCACTCTTCACGGGGACGATACCAGAATCCGACAGATCCTGGTGAACATCCTGGGCAACGCCATCAAGTTTACGCGCGACGGAAGTGTCACCCTGACGATCGGTGTATCCGGCGATCTTTTGTGCTTTGAAATTGCCGACACCGGTGTGGGCATGAGGGAAGAAGACCTGCCCCGCATCTTCAACGATTTCGATCAGTTGGATTCCGGTTTCAAGCGAGCCATCACCGGTACGGGACTGGGGCTTTCCATTACCAAAAACCTGGTCTGTATGATGGGCGGCGCCATCCATGTGGAGAGCAAGCTCGGGGAGGGCACCGTCTTCTTTGTCAAGCTGCCGCTCGTACCCGGGCAGGAGATTAATCTGCGCAAGAGCCACCGGGAGTGGACGCCCATCTCCGCCCCCGACGCCTCCGTTCTGGTCGTTGACGACAACGAGGTCAATCTCAATGTGGCCGCCGGCCTTCTGAACCTGAGCGGCATTACGTGCGACACCGCACTAAGCGGCGAAGAGGCTATTCGCATGGCAACGGCCAAAAAGTATGACATCATTTTTATGGATCACATGATGCCGGGAATGGACGGCGTTGAGACGACGAAAAGACTGCGCGAGTGGTTTGGCAAAGAGGAACTGGTCATCGTGGCGCTGACGGCCAATGCCGTGGCGGGTGTGCGCGAGACGCTGATACAGGCCGAAATGAACGATTTTCTCTCCAAACCGATTGATAAGGATCGACTCAACCAGGTGTTAACCCAGTGGCTGCCGAAGGACAAGGTGACCGTTGTTCGGGGTTCCAAGTCTCCCGGCTGTGAGGGAAAGTCACTCTCCCCTCTTCTGAAGCAGGTTGAGGGCATCCGGGGTATCGATGTGCGGCTGGGTCTGGATCGGATCGGCTGGCTGCAGGATGCTTATGAGAAGGCACTCCGCCTTCTGTACCGCAGACTTCCTGGTGTCTCGGAACGGCTTGAGGCGTTCTTGTCCGCCGGCGACATGAAGGGCTTCTGTATCGAGGTACACGGGTTGAAGGGATCGCTCAACACCATCGGCGTGACGGCGCTGGCCTCGAAAGCCGAAACTCTGGAGGAAAAGTCCAGGACAAATGACACCGCTTTCTGCGCGGCGCAGCTGCCCGACCTCCTTTCGGCCCTTTTCGATCTGCGAAGCGCTCTGTCCGGAGTCCTTGAGGAGGACTTGGCGACAAGCGACCGTCCCAAAGGTGACCGTATTGTTTTGTTGCAAACCCTTTCGACCGCGCGGGAAAAGCTGGCGTTTTTTGAAAGTGACGAAGCACTGCAAGTAGTTCAAGCACTGATCCCTCTTGATTACGGAGTCAAGCAGAACGACTTGCTGCTCGGGCTGGCCAGAGCCATTGAAGAATTTGACTACGAGCGGGCGGCCGAACTCATTGATGCCATTGGCGGAGGTGAAAACAGTGCCTGAAAACAAGTCCTTTTTTCGAATGAACACGCTATTGAGCCTCACCGATATCGACGCGTTTACCGCACAAAAAGAGCTCGGCTCCCGAATTCCCTACTTTGAGGCGTTGGATCGCTTCATCCACTCGGCACCCGAGTCGGCCAAAGCGCTGGAGCAGATGTCTGAAAACGGTGCTCATCCCGATTTCCTGCAAGTGATTGATGAACTGCAGGACGGATTGATGACCATTGGCGCCTCCTCAATGGTTTGGGAGGCCGAAAAAGTGGCTGCTCTGGCGCGCGAGGGCGAGGACAAGAAGTGTATTGATGAGGCGTTTCTTCTCGCCTCCAAGCTGAGAAAGCTGCAGGAAAAAATCAGAGAAGCCAAGGTGGAGGAGCCGGATAAGGCGAAGGTGAAACCGGCTCAATCCGCGCCGGCCATGGACGTTGATCAGAGCTCACGACAACAGGCTCCCGCCCGCTCGGAGCCCATTGAGAAACTGATCCTGCTCATTGAGAACTTTGAGCTGGACGACGCGCTGTCCGCGCTGCGCTCTCTGCTCGGCTATTCCTTCACAAAAGACGTCGATACGATTCTGATGAAGGCGTATCGGTCACTTGCCACTTATGATTACGAAACCGCGCTTCTATCTCTTCGGCGGGCGCTGCAAATGGTGCAGGCCATGGAAAGCGATGCGCGCAAATCCTCCAAGAAAAGGATTCTCGCCATCGACGATATGCCGGATGTGCTTAACACGGTCAAGGCGGTGTTGAGCGCGCGCTATCAGGTTTTCGGCGTCACCAACCATAAAACGGCGTTGAAATTTCTGGCCAGCAATCATGCAGATTTGATTCTGTTGGACATTGAGATGCCGGACATGGACGGATTTTCGATGCTGAGCATCATTCGCCGGATCAAGGCGTATCTGAATACGCCGGTTCTGTTTTTGACCGGCAACGTCAGCGTGGAGAACGTGCGGAAGTCCTTCGATTTGGGTGCCAATGACTTCATCAAGAAGCCGATCGAGGCCCAAGTACTCATCGGAAAGATTGAGCGACACATATACGCGGGCAACAGGTAAGCGTTTTTTAAGGCTGATTGGTATAGAAGTGGAGCCACCAGAGATGCATCTGGTGGCTCCGCTTATCAATGGGGCCGAAACGATCGGCGACGTTGTCCTATTGGATCGCGTCCGAAATGGCTTTTTCGAGAGCAGCGATTGTTTTGGGATCCTTTGTGACCCCAATGAGAATCTGAGTGGTTGACGAAGCTTGTGGCGCCAGATAGAAGGCCTCGCCGTCGGTGATCTTCTGAGACATCAGGTTTGGTCTCGTCCGGCATGGCTCCAAGGCAAACATCGGCGTATCGTTGTTTTCTTTGGCAATCAGTGATCTGGGGAACTTGTCCAGGGGTCTGATCAGATAGCCCGCCATATCCCTGTCCGCGTTTTCCACCATTTCCGCCGTGATGCCCTTCGGGTTCTCAAGACCGGTCAAATAGGGATTGATTTCCGGGAACGCCTCAAGCCCCTGCACCGGCTCAGGAACGTACTGATAGCATCGAATGGGCTGCTGTCCTTCGCGAACCGGGTAAATATACAGCGGATCCGGCTCTGTGGGCGCTGAATCCCGCAGAAGCATTCTATCGGTGCGGGTGGGCAAAACATAACGGCCGCCGTTTTCCGTATAGGATCCGGCCACCTGAATGTGATAGCCGTCATCCAGAACGACGGGTTTCTCGGAACAATTTGTCGTTGTTTCCTCACGCCGAAGCAGCGGCGAATCGGCCATGGTTCTTATGACGATTGTTTTTTCAAAGACACGCTGATCCCCATACCCGCAGACAGGCACCCTGCCCTCCATCTGAATCCAGCGATCGAAACAGGTCATTTTGACCGAATCAAGATCCGCCAATGAATAAGAGGCCGTTCCGTGAAGGGTGTATCCTTCGCCGGGCGTTCCGAACAGCTCGGGGCCAATGGAGGCGACCGCTCCGTAGAACCCATTGAGCCAACCCGTCCCTAAATTGTCAGCCAAGCAGACGTTTTGCGGATGAAGGAGGGTTTTCTTGTCACGGTTCCAGCTGATTTTTTCGTCAGACAGAAAGATTTCGCCGATATCCAAACCACGTTCAGGCACCACAGAAAAGCTTAGAAGGCCGTTGGATACTGTCAACACCGACAAGTCTGACCCGTGTCGATCCGTATGGCGTTCTCTCTTTACAAACCCTCCGCACGGCAGTTCATATTTCCTGTCGTATGCCATGTCCCGGAGCGCGTATATTGTTTTATTCTCCATCGTGTATGTCCCTTTCGTCACCATAATTGAGGCCGCACACGGGCTGTGCCCGTGGCACGGCGTTCCACTCCTCCGGCCCGCCGGATGTCCTGATAAACATGATCGACGGACGATGCAAATGGTTCTCCAAGTAATTTTTGGGGTAACTCGGCAATCACAATCCGGTCGCCCGCCGCCAACAGCTTTTGGTTGATCTCATACAGCAAGCGCGAACGCCGCTCCTGCTCCCCAGAGATTTTCGCCTGCTTTTTCATCTGATCGGTCAGTATACCGGTGATAAACGTCACGACGAGCATGGTAATCAGCGTGATAGAAAACCTATGGTGAAACTGAAGTTGAATTTCGGTTGCGATATTAAGAAGTCATAAGAAAAGGTGCAGAAAAGGGCCGCTCCCAACCCGTAAACATAGGCCGACGTGAGCCGGGAAACTATAACGACCGCCAGCATGTAGATGACAATGAGGCTTCAGTCCTCCACCTTCAGAAACAGCAGAAGTTCGGCGACGAGCACCGTCGCGGCTAGAACCCCGAACAGTATGAGGATATCCAGAACTATGGCTTTTCTCATGGTGTCCCCTCTTTACCCATCATTTCTTTACAACTTTTTAATATCCTTGCGCGTTGTTTTTATGCGCAATTTATGTGCATATTGACCACTTTCGATAAGCTTTAGTTATCAATTATCCCGACGATAAGCCATATGCAATCATTTTCCTGCCCGAACCCATAACGAGAGCAAAAGCGGGCATCACAACCGTTCTCTTTCCGTGCCCATTATGTAATAAAGGCTGACATAAGTCAAGATTGCACGACGCACGCAAGGATGAGTGCCGCACATGCCGCAGGGCATGCCGGCGTATTGATTCCATCAACACATGAGGGGGCGCGTGAATCATGGAGTTTTCTACCATATTTGGACTCATTGTGGCTCTGATCGGATTGCTGGTCGGTATGATGTTCAAAGGGGTGATCTTTCCGCTCTGGCCAACCCTGCGGCTATTTTCATCATTCTGGTCGGCATGACAGGCGCCGTACTAAACGCATTCCTGACCTGCCCCCCGAGAACCGGG
>JAVBPF010000017.1:0-6919 GCA_031549735.1 Oscillospiraceae bacterium | reverse complement strand
TGGTGGAGGCGAGGGGAGTTGAACCCCTGTCCGAAAACAGTCCATCGTGGTTTTCTCCGGGTGGAGACAGTCATTTACCTTCCCTTATCCAGGCGTCGGCTGACAGACTCAAGGACTTGGTAGCTTCATTGTTCATGCCGCGGGCAAAGCTTACCGCGGTCACGTTCACCACTCAGTCACGCCCACATCCCGAGCCGTGGTCCTCTCAGGCGGGACGGCCGCTTTTAATTAAGCAGCGTACGCGTAAGCGTTATTGTTGTTGTTGTTCTTTAATTTATAAAGTTCCGCTATTAACGTGGTTCGGCCCCACGACCCGCTTGCCACGACTCACCATCCCCGTCGAAACCGGTACGCCCCCATATCAGGAGACCGAACAGACGGTCTCCGGGGGAGCTTGATGAGGCAGGATATATTCACATGTATTCTTCGTAAAAAGCCAACGCTTCTTTAGCGGCAAAACGAGGACTATTCAGCAATGGTTTCCGGTTCGGGATACGTAACGCCGAAGAGTTCCACCGTCACCTTCTTCATGACTTCATCCGTGATCGGTTTGTCGTCGGCATCGGTTTTAACCGATGCAATTCGATCAACCTCTTCCATACCGCTGATGACACGCCCGAATGCGGCATAGTCGCCGTCAAGAAAGTTACTGTTTTCATGCATGATAAAGAACTGCGAGCCCGCCGTGTTGTAGCGGGATTTTGGGTTGGTTTGACTGCCCTGACGCGCCATGGAAATAACGCCGCGTTCATGCTTCAGCGTATTCTGTGGAAAATCGTTGTTGGGGAATTCACCATTAATCATATAACCGGGGCCGCCTGTACCGGTTCCTTGAGGATCGCCGCCCTGAATCATGAACCCCTCAATCACGCGATGAAAGATCACGCCGTCGTAGTAGCCCTTGTTCACAAGAGAAATGAAGTTGTTAACCGTGTTGGGCGCCATGTCAGGATAGAGCGCCAGCACAATCTTTGCACCGCTTTCCATTTCAATCATCACCTGGGGATTGGTCTTGACCGAATCGTTTCCGCCGGAGGATACCCCGGCATTGCATGCTGTCATGATAAACATCACCGCCATTGTCAAAATTATGGGAATCCATTTCATCTTTTTCATCTTCGGCTCTCCTTTAGACGCTGTTCCATTTCCCGTGCCGCCGTCTTCCGGGCCTGGTCGTCCCGCTTGTCGTGCAGCTTTTTCCCTTTACACAACGCAACCTCGACCTTGACGCGAGAATCCTTCAAATAAACCCGTACCGGCAAAATGGTGAACCCGTCCTGCGCCACGCTCGCGCCCAGCTTGAGGATTTCGCGCTTGTGCATCAACAACCGTCTGGGCCGCATGGGATCCACATTAAAAATGTTCCCCTTTTCGTAGGGGCTGATGTGCATCTTTTTGACGAACAGTTCGCCGTTTTGCACTTGACAATAAGCTTCCTTTAGATTGATCGTTCCCTGCCGGATCGACTTGACTTCGGTGCCCGAAAGTGAAATGCCAGCCTCAAAACGCTCCTCGATGAAGTAATCGTGCCGGGCTTTTCGATTCTCGGCCACCTGCTTGACATTGCCCGCCAACACACTTCACCTCACTGACTGAACCATATCCATGGCCGAACAACTCCGCTATTATAGCACGCCGCGACGTTACACGCAAGCGCAAACAGGTAATAACAGGATGCTAGGGTAGCGGATCGCTCGGACATGCTTCTCAAGGCGTCAAGGTGATCGCCTTGTCCAGCACCTGACGCGCCACCCCCAGAGCCGCCGCGCGCCCCGAGCCCCCGTTTTCTATCAGCACAATGACGCACAGCGGCGCGGCCTCGCTGTCCAAAAACCCCGTAAACCAGGAGTGGGGCGACTTGTCTCCGCCCACCTCGGCCGTGCCCGTTTTGCCGCACAGCTTGTAATCTGAAAGATGGCCCTCTCCGTAGTTGTTGAGGACATTGTTCCGCATCATTTTGCCCAACCGTTCGGCCGTCTCGCGCGACATGCTGGCGCCGGACGTCGAACCAAAGGCGCGCTGTCGATTGAGGGATCCGTCGACGCTCTTGACGATGTGTGGGGACACACGCTCTCCCCCGTTGGCGATGGAGCCGATGAATTGCAAATAGCTCAAAGGGTTGAGCAGCGTCCTATACTGCCCCACCCCGGCCCATCCGAGCTCTGATTCGTTGGCGCCGTCCAGTGTGAACGAGCCGCCCGACACATGGATGTCATCCAGGCGCATATCCGTCCGGTTGAAGCCGGCCCGTTCGGCGCACGCATACAGTTTATCCGCACCGATGTCTATGGCCAGCCGCGCAAACGCGCAGTTGCACGAGTTGGTCAGCATTTGACCGAAATCCTGCGTGCCGTGGTTGGACGGACAGGTGATGCGTCCGCCGTCCAATTCCAGAACGCCATTACAGGTAAAACTCCGCTCGGATAGGTCGGTTACGTTCTCGATGGCGGCCATCGCGGTCACCAGCTTGAAAATCGAACCCGGTGTAAACGAGGAGGAGAGCAGCCGGTTTATATAGACTCCCTCGAACTTCTCCGGGTTGTCGGCCACATTGGGCGGATCGGCCGGGTCGAAGGTAGGCGTACTTATCATACAGAGCAACTCGCCCGTCTTATAATTCATCACACCGACCGTGCCGCGCCGGCCGTCCATCGCCTCATAGGCCATCCGGCACAAGGAAGCGTCGACCGTCGTGGTGATGTTGTTGCCATACTTTCCGTCGTAGGAGTACGCGCCGGTGAAGAAATTCCAGCCGGTCAGCGTCTTGCGGTAGGATACCTGCAGACCGGTCGCCACATTGCCGTCCGAATCTCCGGTCAGGTGCATCAGTGCTTTGCGCACGGTCGTACTGTCGTTATAATGGCGCTTTCCGTTCTCGGTGGACGCCAACGCGACGCCGTTACGGTCATAGATGGTGCCCGCGCCGATCAGGCGGCCCGAGCGGTACAGGTGCTGATTGACCGGGTAGGTCGCCCATGTCCCGGCGTCGGACACATAGGTGTACAGCAGAATAAGCATTCCCACGCTAAAAAGAATGCAAATGGTCATTAAAACCCAAGCTCTTTGTCCCAGTAGTTTCATCAAAACCCTCCCAGAGCCATCGCCGGACAAGATCCGCGAGCGCTCCCCTGCCCCGCCGGTTCATTCGTTTTTTTCATCAGCACCGCCGCTCAGCTATGCAGACGCCCGGTGCCGCTCATCGATGGACTTGATACAGGCCATCAACCCCCAGCAGGCCACCATCGACGAGCCGCCGGTCGACACAAAGGGCAAGGTAACCCCGGTCAGCGGCAGAATGTCCAGCGATCCAAACACATTCAGGGCGGCCTGCATCAACAGCATAACCGCCGCGCCGCAGGCCGTAATGGCATAGAAAGACGAGCGGGCCGCCTTCACCGACATGGCCGCGAAAATGGCCAGCGCCAGCGGCGTCAGGGCACAGATGAGCGCGATGATGAACCCCCACTCCTCCGAGATCACACCAAACACCAGATCGGTGTTGGCGGCGGCCACATGCCGCAGATAGCCGTTGCCCGCCCCAACCCCCAACATGCCGCCGCTGGCCGTATAGACCATGGTGCGTGTCTGTTGATACCCGGTGGTGTCGGCAAACTCCCAAACATGTCTCCAAGCGGCAAAGCGCGCCGCGATATAGGGCAGGAAGGTCACGGCGATGAACGCGCCCGCGCCGGTGACCCCCAGTGCAATGCCCAGCGTGCGCACATCGCCCGAACGCATGAAGGACATCACCAAAAAAGCCATGAAAAAGACGACGGCCGCGCCGAAGTCACGCATCAGGACGAGTGCGACAACGCAGACACCGGCAAAACCCATGAACAAGAGCAGGTTGCGCCGGGTCAGCAGCCGATCCAGCGTGGACGCGCCAACAATGACAAACGCCACCTTGACAAATTCACTGGGTTGGAAGTTGACCGGTCCGATTTGTATCCAGTTGCGCGCGCCGAATTGTGTCCGCGCCAACACCAGATTGGCCGCCAGCAGCAAGACGGCGGCCACGGCAAACACATAACGCGCCTTACGGGCACGGTCGGTGTCATTAAATAAAAAGGTGAGCATCAGGAACAAAAGCAGCCCCAGTACAAGAGCTCCGAGCTGTGTAATCATTGAGTCGGGACTGACGCTGGCCGATACAAACAGACCGATGCCGCAGAGGAAAAAGGCCAGCAGCTCGGGCTCGATGAAGCGTCGGCCCCGGCCGCGTGTGGCCAAGAAATAGATGAACTCCACCGCCATGAAGCCCAGATAGAGCGCGGGCGGCAAAATGTCAAACGTCTCGCCCATCGAGATACAAAAGGACACCAATCCGATGAGCTGGAAAATCAGAATATAAAACAATGTGACGCCCGGTCTGAAGTTCCGGGCGATTTCGGCCGCACGGGTGGCAAAACGCAGGCGTCGAGGCTCTTTCTCCACGTAGTTTCCCTGAACGGGCAGCATGGTCAGCGTGACATCGCCGATGCCCAGACGGTCGCCGTCGGCAAAACGAGTCACGCCTTCGCACTTGACGCCGTTGACGGTAACGCCGCTGTTGGACCCCAGGTCGACGATGCTCCAACCGTCCTTCTTTCGGGCAACGACGCAGTGTTCGTGCGAAATAGACGGAAAGTCCAAAACGACATCACAATTCTTCCCCCGGCCCACCGAGTTCTCCCAGTGCACCAAAGGAATGCGCGCGTCGTTTTGCAAGACCAGATGTCCCCACGCCTTGGGGCGCCGCCCTCCGCTCATCAGCGGCCAAAGGCATCGAAAAAAGATGAACAACGCCAGTATCGGAAAGAAAAAGCGCGCGACAAGCGTGAACACGTCCCCGACGACGCCGGTCTGGGACAGGACGTCCTGCAGGGATGTCTCCCAGTCGCTTATGCTGGCAAACAATTGGGGCATATGTCCTCCCGAAGCCGCAAGACCTAAGTAACCTTTGATTCGTACGACACGGCGCTTCGCCGGACTTAATGAATCATCGATTTCCTGATAGCTTCGACTTCCTCTATATTGGGTTCGATTCCCTCGCGCATTACAATGTCACTTTTGACGAAGCGCGATCTCCATTCGTTCCCGGCCGGCGAAAAGAAAAGGATTACGGCGATTCGATGGGAAAATCCTGTGACTGGAACTTGGCGTAATATCGACCCGATACGGCGGTAAACTTGAGCTCGCAATAGTCGGGATCGGTGACGCCCTGCGGATAATATTGTGTATCTCCCTTTTCCCAGAGCATCTCCTTGGACGCCGCGTCGGTCAGCACTTCAACGTAACCCTGCAACATAACGCCCCGGAAAAAGCGCCGGTCGCAGAAGTACGCGCAGGCTTTCGGGTTGTCCCGGAACTGCGAAACCTTTTGGGAGGACGTGTTGGTGCTGAAGAAAAAGGTTTTAAGCCCCAACCGTTTTCGTGGGGCGAGCATGGCTCGGATGCGAGGGAACCCGTCGTCCGCCACCGAACCGAGATAGGCAGTCTTCTGGTGATCGATCAACTTTCCGAGTGTCTGTTCCGGATGGCGTAGCATAAAAAACATCCTCTCCGTGATTCTGTCGGGCGTGTCCATCGTCAGTCTATCGCGGAATATCCCGGTTGTAAAGATGCCTCGGCGCAAAGATAAAAAAGTCAGGCGTCTCATAAAAATTCCATTGACACCAATGCCGTTTACAGATATACTTTTTTATTATACAAATTTATTGGTCTACGGAGGTGTCACATTATGTCCTACAACCCGTTTGAAAACGCGCAGGCTCAATTTGACAAGGTGGCCGACATGATCGACTTGGAGCAGGGCGCGCGCGATCTGCTGCGCCAGCCCATGAAAGAGTTCCATTTCACCATCCCGGTCAAAATGGACGATGGCTCCACCAAGGTGTTTCAGGCCTACCGCATCAAACACAACGACGCGCGAGGCCCGGCCAAGGGCGGCCTTCGTTTCCATCCGCACGAAACCGCCGACACCGTGCGCGCGCTTTCCATGTGGATGACATGGAAGTGCGCCGTCGTGGACATCCCGCTGGGCGGCGGCAAAGGCGGCGTGGTCTGTGATCCGCGCACCATGTCTCAGGGCGAGCAGGAACGTCTGTGCCGCGGCTTTATCCGACAGTCCTTCTCGCAGCTCGGCCCGAACGTCGACGTACCCGCGCCCGACGTCATGACCAACGGACAGCATATGCTGTGGATGATGGAAGAATATGAGACGATGGCCGGCGGACGTTACCCCGGCGTCATCACCGGCAAGACGGTCGGCAGCGGCGGTTCGCTGGGTAGAACCGAAGCGACCGGATATGGCACCGTCTATGTGCTCAAAGAGCTTCTCGAAGCCGAGAACATTCCCATCCAGAACACCACGGCCAGCATGCAGGGCTTCGGCAACGTCGGCGAATACGCGGCCAAGCTGTATACTCAGCTGGGCGGCAAGGTCGTCTGCATCTCCAGCTATGACATGGCCGACAAAACAGCCTACACCTTCCGCCGGAAGAGCGGCTGCAACATTGAGGAGCTCGTGGACATCAAGGACTCCTTTGGCAGCATCGACAAAGCCAAAGCCAAGGCACTTGGCTATGAAGTACTGCCGGGCGACGCGTGGCTGTCCGAGGATGTGGACATCCTCATCCCGGCGGCGCTGGAGAATCAGATTACACCCGAAGTGTTCCCGAACATTTCAAAACAGGTGCGCGTCATCTGCGAAGCCGCCAACGGACCCACCACGCCCGACTGTGACCCCCTGATTCAGGAGCGCGGCATTCTGTTGATCCCCGACTTTCTGGCCAACGCGGGCGGCGTGACCTGCAGTTATTTCGAGCAGGTTCAGTGCAACATGAATTACTTCTGGAGTTATGACGAAGTGCTCGAAAAACTCAACTACGCCATGACCAAGGCCTTCCGCGCCGTGTATAATCTCGCCAAAGAGCGCAAC
>JAVBPF010000049.1:0-11574 GCA_031549735.1 Oscillospiraceae bacterium | reverse complement strand
CACTCCATCCGCGAGGGCGGTTTCATCAAGGACGGCTTTCATCCCGAGGTCGACCGGCTGCGCGGCATCGTCCAAAACGGGCGGGGGCTTGTGGCGGCCATGGAGGCAGAGGAACGGGAAAAAACCGGCATCAAAACGCTGAAAATCGGCTACAATCGAGTGTTCGGTTACTACATAGAGATTTCAAAGAGCCAATATGACAAGGCGCCCGAGCGGTATGACCGGCGGCAGACGCTGGCCAACTGCGAGCGGTTCATTACGCCCGAGCTCAAGGAGATGGAGGCGACCATCCTCACAGCACAGGACCGTCTGACCGCGCTGGAGGGCGAGCTGTTCGCCACGCTGCGTGATCATCTGGCGGCCATGGCGCACCGTGTGCAGCGGTCGGCGCATGCTGTGGCGCAGTTGGATGCTTTACTCAGTTTCGCCGAAGTGGCGGCGGCGCATCGCTATGTGAGGCCCACCGTCGACCATCTGGACGTGCTGCACATCAAGGAAGGGCGACACCCGGTTGTCGAGCGCATGATTCCGGGCGGGCTGTTTGTGCCCAACGATGTTATGCTGTCGAAGCAGGATTCGGTGGCCATCATCACCGGACCCAACATGGCGGGCAAGTCAACCTACCTGCGGCAGACGGCGCTCATCACGCTGATGGCGCAATTGGGCTGCTTCGTGCCGGCCAAGAGTGCGCGCGTCGGCGTATGCGACCGGATCTTTACCCGCATCGGCGCGTCGGATGATCTGGCCGGCGGCCGGTCGACATTTATGGTCGAAATGACCGAGGTGGCCGACATGCTCAAACATGCCACCGGCAAGAGTTTGCTCATCTTGGATGAGATCGGGCGCGGCACGTCGACGTTTGACGGCATGAGCGTGGCGCGCGCGGTGGTGGAGCATGTGGCCGACCCCAAACGGCTGGGCGCGCGGACTTTGTTCGCCACGCACTACCACGAGCTGACCGAGCTGGAGCAGACGCTGCCGCATGTAAAGAACTTCAACATTGCCGTCAAGCGGCGCGGCGACGACATCATATTCCTGCGCAAGATCGTACCGGGCGGCGCCGACGACAGCTACGGTGTGCTGGTGGCCGCGCTGGCCGGGCTGCCGCCGTCGCTGATTCGGCGCGCCAAGGATATTTTGTTTGCGCTGGAGTCTCAGAACGCGGTGGTTCCGGCGGGCGACCCGGCGCGAGCGTCCTTTGCCCATGAAGCGCCGCCGTCTCCGGTGGTGGAACGGCTGCAGAATCTCGACCCCAACGTCGTGTCTCCCATCGAGGCGCTGAGCGTGTTGTTTGAATTGAAAAAGCTGGTCATGCCCGATGAGGAAGGCTAGAGGGCCTTCCGGGGACAGTACTATGATTGGAGCGATGAAGCCGCCCCGAACTGAGATGTCGGGCGGGATAAAACCGTTTACATGATCGTGCGTTGTGGGAACATCTGCAAAAAACAGAGTTAATGCCCGGAGGTGAATTTCATGCCCAAAATCAAAGAACTCTTGCCGCAAGTTCGCAACATGATTGCGGCGGGCGAGGTGGTGGAGCGCCCGGCCAGCGTGGTCAAGGAGCTCATCGAAAACGCCGTCGACGCGCATGCCACGCACATCACAGTCGAATCGCAGGGCGGCGGGGTGCCGTATCTGCGTGTGGCCGACGACGGCGAGGGCATGGACGCCGCCGACGCCAAAACGGCCTTCTTGCGGCACGCCACTAGCAAATTGTCCGCCGCCGAGGAGCTTTTTCATGTCGAAACCATGGGGTTTCGCGGCGAGGCGCTGGCCGCTACCGCGTCGGTGTCGCGCATCGACCTGTTTACCCGCCGTCACGATGACGCCATGGGCACCGCGCTGAGCCTGGAGGCCGGCGTGGTCACGCATGAAAGCGAGGCGGGTTGTCCCGAGGGGACAACCATTTTGGTGCGCGACCTGTTTTTCAATACGCCGGCGCGCCGGAAGTTTTTGAAAAAAGATATGACCGAGGCGGCGCACATTCTGCTGTGCGTACAGAGAGCGGCGTTGTCGCGCCCCGACATCGCGTTTACCTATCTGCGAGACGGCAAAATGACGCTTCAGACCTCCGGCTCGGGCGACCCGGCCGAGTGTCTCTACGCCGTATTCGGCGCCGAGTTTGCCCGAGGGCTTGTTCCGCTTTCCGGAACGACGCACGCGGGCATTACGGTCTCCGGGTTTGTCTCCAAGCCCGAGAACGCGCACAAGAGCCGACAGGGACAGCATATGTTTGTCAACGGCCGCCCGGTGTCCAGCCGCACCGTGATGGCGGCGCTGGAGCAGGCCTGTAAAAACAGCCTGATGCAGGGGCGATTTCCGGCCTGTGTGCTGACGCTGACGCTGCCGCACAATGCCTATGACATCAATGTGCATCCGGCCAAGCTGGACATCAAATTTATCAACGAGCGGGATGTGTTCGACGCGGTGTATTTCGCCGTGCGCGGTACGCTGGAAGGGCTGGAGCGGCCGGTCTGGCGCGATCGTTCGGAGCAGCCGCCCGTTGTTTCCACCGGAGACAATAAGGGGAGCGCCTTTGTCCGTATGCCGGCCGAGGAGTTTCGGAAGCAGATCAACGCGCCTGGGGCTTCCTTGGGGAGAGAAACGCCCCGTGCCACATCGGCCGGCGAATCCGTCAGACCGGGGCGTGTGAGCGACGGAGAAACGCTCTATCGCGTGGCTTCGGGCGCGGAGGAGACAAAGCGCGGCTGGACGCCGCTTGTGTCGTCCGAACTTTCCGGGCAGACCGATCTGTCTGTGAAAAGTCCCGAGCGGATTTGGCCATCCGTGCCGACCGGAAACGCGCTGCCGCCGATACCGCAGCCAACAGAGCAGGAGCCGCCGGTTGAAAGGTTGGCCGACCCTGTTGATCCCATCCCCGAGCGGGTCGCCTGGCGCACCATCGGATCGGCGTTGGGCGGGTATCTGCTGGTGGAGATCGGGGAAAGCCTTGTTCTGATCGATCAGCACGCCGCCCACGAGCGCATCCTTTTCAATCGGTTGAGTGAGGAACGCAACGCGCCGATGGCGCAGACACTGCTTGCGCCTGTGACCGTGACGCCTCCGACCCTTGATTTGGCCGTGCTGCTGGAGCAGGCCGAGCTGCTGCGCGGGGTGGGGTTTGAACTGGATGCATTCGGCGGGCAAACGCTCATTGTGCGCGCCGCGCCGTCGGGCATCGCCGCCGAGGATATTCCGGCGCTGCTGTCCGAGCTGGCCGAATCGCTGCGTATGGGGGTGCGCCAAGGCATCAATGTCCGGGAGGGTTTACTGGACACCATCGCCTGCAAGGCGGCGGTCAAGCTGCACGACCGGTTGAATCCGGCCGAGACCGAGGCGCTGGTCGCGCGGGTGATGACCGATAACAGCTTGCGACACTGCCCGCATGGCCGCCCGGTGTCGATTACCCTGACGCGCGGTCAAATCGAAAAGCAATTCAAACGGAGCTAAACGTATGAAGGAGTTATTGTGTGTTGTCGGGCCGACAGCCACCGGCAAAACGGCCGTGGCCATCGAGCTGGCGCGCCGGCTGAACGGTGAGATTGTCTCGTGCGACTCGATGCAGATTTACCGGGGCATGGATATCGGCACGGCCAAGGCAAGCGCTGAAGAGCAGGCCTGTGTGCCGCACCACATGATCGACCTGGTGGAGCCGGATGAGGACTACAGTGCCGCGCGCTACGCCGAAGAAGCGGCCTGTGTCATCGAGGATATTGCGGCGCGAGGACGGCATCCCATCGTGGCCGGCGGCACCGGGCTCTATTTGCGCGCGCTGCTCTATGGCCTGCACGACGCTGCGCCCGACGACGGCGGACAGGCGAGGGCACAATGGCGGCGTTACGGCGAGCAGCATGGGCCGCAAGCGCTGCACGACGAGCTTACGTGCGTTGACCCCCTGTCGGCGCGGCGCCTGGCGCCAAGCGACACCCGGCGCGTTGTCCGCGCGCTAGAGGTGTTTACGCTGACCGGCGTGCCGCTGTCCGAGCATCACGAGCGGTCGAAGCGTCAGCCGCCGCGCTACCGCGCGCGGATGGCAGGGCTGTGTTATGCCAACCGGGAAACGCTGTATGAGACCATCGACCGACGGGTGCAGGCGATGCGGGCGCAGGGGCTTGCCGAAGAGGTGCGTGGACTGCTCTCCCGCGGCCTCTCACCCGAGGGTACGGCCATGCAGGCCATCGGCTATAAGGAATTGGTCGGAGCAGTGCTGGCCGGCGGTGATTTTGGGGAAGCTTACGCGCAAGTGATGCTGTCTACACGACGCTACGCCAAACGGCAGATGACGTGGTTTCGCGCGCTGCCGGATGTGTGTTGGTTCGAGGTCGAGGAGCAGAACCCGCAGTCGCTTTCGACGAAAATCATGGAAAAATTTGGCTTGCTCTAGGGTATGCTGATGTGTATAATACAAAAGACATGGCAAGCTTTGTTATGTAGCCTTTGCTTGTCAAAAGAGGGGAATCAACTATGTCCGGACAGACAAACTATCAGAACCTGTTTCTCAACCAGGCGCGCACCGACCACCAGCTGGTGACCGTTTTTTTGGTCAACGGTTTTCAGATCAAGGGGGTCGTACGCGGCTTCGACAATTTCACCGTGGTGCTGGAAGTGGACGGGCGGCAGCAGTTGGTATACAAGCACGCCATCTCCACACTCATTCCTTCGCGCCCCATCACTTTGCCCATCCATACGGCGGGTGATGCGGCGGCTGAGTAACGCCAAGTTATGCGCAAACAGGGCGTTTGGGTCACGCGATTTGTTTTCTTGCTGCTGTTTGGGTTCGTGGTGGCCTTCATGGGCTATCACATCATTAGCGCGGTGGACGACCCGACCAATACCTTTGTGGCCGTTTTGACCGATTCGGACGACATTGTGCGCGCGCACGGCTTCTTTGTGCGCGACGAGCAGGTTGTCGCGCGGCCGAGCGGTGTCGTTGAGGTGCTTGCGCAGACGGGGGATCGGGTGTCCCGAGACGAAACGCTGGCGGTCATCTATGACGACGTCGAGGCGCTGTCGGTCGCGGAGCAGGCTTCGGCGCTGAGCGAGCGCATTGAGCAGTTGGAAGAGGTGCGCCGCTTGTCGGCCGATATCGCCGATACGGCCACGCTTTCCGGACTCATTGACCGTTCGCTGATTTCGTTGATATCCGGTTGCGATCAGCGGGACGTCACGGCCATGCACAGGAGCGCCTTGGAGCTCAAAAGTCTGTTGTACAAATGGGAGTCTACATACGATGAAGGCGTCGATCTGGATACGCTGATCGTCGCGCTCACCGCCGAACGCGACCAGGTGTCGACACGGCTGACCGGGCGGTATACCCCGGTTGTAGAGGGTGTGCCCGGCACGTTTTCTCCTGTCGTGGACGGCTATGAGGCACTGCTCACCCCCGCAAAACTGGACGACTTCACCGTCGAGACGTGGGATGCTTTCCTGCAAGCGGATCCGCCCGAACCCTCTGAGGAGGTCATAGGAAAGCTGGCGCGTGGCTTTACGTGGTATTACGCGGTCACGCTGCCCACGGATGAGATTGGATTCATGACCAAGGGCAAGAGCTTGTCTGTGCGTTTGACCGGCAGCGACGAGCGCTTTTCGATGCAGGTCAAGCGGATTCAGGAGGCGGAGGGCGGCCGTAGCTTCGTTGTGCTTGAGAGCCGCGCCAATTTGGCGGAGACCATCTCTTGCCGGGAGGAATCTCTCGACATCTGCTTGAGCCGTTATTCCGGCATACGCGTGCCGCGCGAGGCCATACGCATCAATGAGGACGGTGTGACCGGCGTCTACTGCGCCGTGCTCACACAGGCCAGATTCAAGCCAGTTGAAATTATCCTTGAACGTGACGGGTACTATCTCGTGGCCTATGATCCCACCGAGAAAAACGCGCTTTTGCCGGGCGATGAACTCCTGATCGGCGGCAAGGATTTGTACGATGGAAAGAACATAAGATAATGACAACCATTTGGGGAGGCGGGCTCTGTTGGAAAGCATTGCGTGCCGATTGGCCGATCTTCTGCGCCGTATCGATGAGGCGACGCTTCGTTCGGGGCGCGCGCCCGGTTCGGTTTCTCTGTTGGCGGTGACCAAAACGGTGGAAGCGGCGCGCATACGCGCCAGCGTCGAGGCCGGGATAACGCTTGTAGGGGAAAACCGCGTGCAGGAAATGCAGGAGAAGGGGGCGCAGGGCGCGTATGAAGGCGCCGAACTGCACTTTATCGGTCATTTGCAGCGCAACAAGGTGGCCGACGTGGTCGGACATGTGGCGCTTATCCAGTCGGTCGATTCGTTCCGTCTGGCTGAGGCCATTGAGCGGCGGGCCGAGTCATGTGGGGTTGTGCAGGATGTGCTGTTGGAGGTCAATGTCGGAGAGGAAGAGACCAAGAGCGGCTTCACGCCCGATGAACTTTATGTCGCCGCCGAGCGATATGCCAGCAGTCGGTACATGCGGCTGCGCGGGTTGATGTGTATACCACCGCCCGCCGTGCTGGGAGACAATTCTGCTTTTTTTATGCGGGCACATCAACTTTATGTTGACATTTCCTCCAAAATGGGGGATAATGCCTCTATGGACATCCTGTCCATGGGCATGAGTGACGACTTCGAGGCCGCTATCATGGCCGGCTCTACGATGGTACGGTTGGGATCCGTGCTGTTCGGCCACCGGTAGTCTGCCTGTTGTTCACCACGGCCACCCCCTTTTGATGTGTGGGATTTTCCCATATGCCCGGTTTACATCAAATAGTTTACTATGATTATTTTCGGAGGGATTGTGCATGGGACTGCTGGACGAAATTAAGAGATTGGCGCGCCCCTATTCTGAGGATGAGGAATACGACGAGGATGAATTTATTCCCCGCCGCGAGGTGCAGGGTGCGACGACCACGCGCAACGACAAGGTTCTCACCATCCCTACGACGACTCAGCTTCAAGTTGTTTTGGTGAAGCCGGAGCGCTTTGATAACGCGCCTGAAATCGCCGATCACCTGCGCGACAAACGAACGGTTGTGCTGAATCTGGAGTCGACCAATAAGGAAATCGCCCGTCGCCTGGTGGACTTTTTGTCGGGTGTCGCCTATGCGCAGGATGGGAAAATCAAGCGCGTCGCCAACAGCACCTACATCATCACGCCTTACAATGTTGATATTTTGGGCGATTTGATCGATGAACTGGAGAACAACGGTCTTTATTTTTAGAGATAGTGTGGATTTTTCTCGCAACCCTTGAAAAAACCGCTGGGTTGTAATATAATTTTATTATTCCAGGCCGCCGGTTTGCCGACGCGCTTGCGCGGCCGGACGAATGTCCGGCTTTCGCGTATCCAATCGCGTTTCGCTCCCGTGTGCGCTCTCAGGGCACGGCCATGGGACGCCGCGTTTCCTGCCTGCCTCCGCTGCGCCGCCCATTCGCGGCGTGTCTGTGAGGATCATATGGTTGGCGGATGATGGGGTGTGCTTTGGCGTTGTACCTTTGGCGGTGGTTTAGCTGCCGCTGTGCGCGGAGCAAGAAAGGATGTTGCTGTCTATGTTCTCTCCCCTCGAAGTGGCCGAGCAGAAGTTTGAAAAAGCGGTGTTTGGCGGTTATGAGATGACGGCCGTGGACGATTTTTTGGAAAAACTGACACGCGACTATGAAATGCTGTATCAGGAAAACCAAATGTTAAAAGAGAAAGTGAAATCGTTGGTTGACTCGGTGGAGGAGTACCGGAACGTGGATGAAACCATGCGCCGGGCTTTGTTGTCCACACAGAAAATGTCTGACGAGATTTTGCAAAAGGCGTACGCGCAGGCCGATACCATTATCAGAGAGGCCAGACATTGCGCACAGGGCATTTCGGCCATATCCGCGCCCGGCGCCGGAACGGAGCGCCTTGAGGGTGCTCGCGGTTTGCCGACAACGCCTGCGGCGCTGCCCGGCGGGTTTTCGGATCCTGAAACGCCCGCGTCTGCCGCGCCTGTTTTTTCCGCGCCTGTCCCCATGCCGGATTTCGCACGGCCCCCGCAGGGTGGACGTGAAAGGGTTGCGGCTCCCGCGCCTTCAGCATCAATGCCGCCTGTGTACGCGCCTGCCCCGACCGCGCCTGTTGCGCCGGTTGTGTCTGTTGCGCCAGTCGTGCCCGTTGCGCCTGTTGCTCCTGTTGTGCCTATGACGGCGACGCCTGTGTCATCTGAGGAGTTGCAGAACGCGCAGGCGATGTATCCACACGTGACCGATCCTGTCATTTTGTCCATTTTGGCCAAGCTGCCCGCGCCCGCTCAGACGCCCCAAGAGAAATTGGCTCCCCAGGGCGCGCCGATCGGTGTCTCCGAACCCGAGCAGCAGGGCGCGCCGATTCTGCCGTTTGTTCCGCCTTCCGCGCCGGTTGTGCCTGTCGCCCCTGTGGCATCAGCTGCGCCGGTCACACCGGTTGCGCCTGTGACCCCTGTTGCGCCGGCTGCACCGTTCGCGCCAGTTGCGCCGACGCCTCAAGCCGCGCCGGCGGGCGATTTGCAAAGTGTGCAGGCCAAGTATCCGCATATTACCGATCCGGTTTTGCTTTCGATTTTGGCGGATTTGCCCGTCAAGGCCGTGTCGCCGCCGTCCGACGCTTCGCCCGTTCATGGGAGTGTACCGAATGCGCCGGAGGCTCAGCCGGTTCCGGACGCGTCGGCAACGCCCGCCGACCCGTCAGGATTTTCGTTTGGACGTCTGTCCCAGGCTCTGTACGGCGCGCCTCCGCAGCCCGCGGCGCCCGCCATGCCGCCCTTGCCGTCCGATTGGCCCGTGCCCGGTCGTTGACGGTTGCTCGCGGCACTGATTGCAGAGGTTTCGAAGTGTTGTGGAATCCCGCTTCCCGCGGTGATTCTCTTATAGGTTTGTCCGGACGGTCATCGGGTTTGTTGAGCGGATCCTGTCAAACAGGTTCGTTCTTTGCCAGATGACCGTTTTTCTGTTTGAAAAAACATGTTAGCAGTGCCCAGGTGCGGTTGGGAGGCCGTGCGTGGGAAAAGGAGAGAGGAAATGTCCATCAACTACAATGACACTGTAAGACTGCCCAAAACCGACTTCCCGATGAGGGCCGGCTTGGCCGTCCGGGAGCCTGAACTGCTCAAGGGTTTTACCGAGGCGCGCCGCTATGAAAAATTGATGGAGAAGAACGAGGGACGCCCGCTGTACATCCTGCACGACGGCCCGCCCTTCTCCAACGGCGATATCCACTCGGGCACCGGCATGAACAAGGTGCTCAAGGATTTTATCATCCGATACAAGAACATGGCCGGCTTCAAAGCGCCCTATGTGCCGGGATGGGACAATCACGGACTGCCCATTGAAAGCCAGGTCGCCAAGAAGGCTGGGGTCAACCGCAGGAACATGAGCGTCGCGGACTTCCGCAGCGCCTGTCAGGACTATGCCATGGAATATGTCGACCGGCAGCGCGCGCAGTTTGTCCGCCTGGGGGTGCTGGGGGACTGGGAACACCCGTACCTGACCATGGATAAAAGCTTTGAGGCGGAAGAAATCCGCGTGTTCGGGCGTATGTTCGAGCGCGGTTACATTTACCGGGGGCTGAAACCGGTCTATTGGTGCGCGCACGATGAAACGGCGCTGGCGGAAGCGGAAATCGAGTACAAGGATACGCCTTGTGATTCGATTTACGTCGGCTTTGCGCTTTCCGGCGGCGAACCGCTGGTGGACGGTGTACGCAACGAGGACATCTCGGTGGTTATTTGGACGACAACCACCTGGACGCTGCCCGGCAATGTGGCCATCAGTCTGCATCCCCGCTTTTCTTACGGCGTCTATCGTGTCGGCACGAAATGCTTCTTGATCGCAGAAGAGCGTTTCGACACCATAGCGACGGTATGCGGATGGGAAGGGGCGGAAAAAATTGCTTTGTTTTCCGGTGAAGAGTTGGAGGGCCGGATGACGAAGCACCCTTTCCTGAACCGCGAAAGCAAGCTGATTTGCGGCACACACGTCACCTTGGAGGCCGGTACCGGCTGTGTACACACAGCGCCCGGGCACGGCCTGGACGACTATTACGCCTGTATGCCGCATGAACTGCCCATCGTGGTGCCGGTGGACGCGACCGGACACATGACGCCGGAGGCGGGGTTCTCGGCGGGACTCACCTATGAACAGGCCAACGAAGCCATCCTTGAGCACCTCAAAGCATCGGGGGCGCTTGTGGCGACCGAACGGGTCGAGCACAGCTATCCGCACTGTTGGCGGTGTCGCAAACCGGTCATTTACCGGGCGACCGAGCAGTGGTTTGCCTCGGTCGATCAGATGAAGGATAAGGCGCTGCGCGCCGTCGAGGACATCAACTGGTTGCCCGAATGGGGCCGCGAGCGCATGTTGGCCATGGTGCGGGAGCGCGCCGACTGGTGCATCTCGCGGCAGCGGCAATGGGGGTTGCCCATTCCGGCTTTTTTCTGCGGGACGTGCCACAAAGAGGTCATCACGCCCGAGAGCATTGAATCGGTGGCGGCGATGTTTGCGAAGGAGGGGTCGAATGCGTGGTTCGCCCGTCCGGCGCACGAGCTTTTGCCCGAGGGCGTGGTCTGTCCGCACTGCGGCGGGGCGACGTTCGAGAAGGAAACCGACACGCTGGACGGCTGGTTTGACTCGGGTTCGAGTCACGTTGCCGTCTTGAAGTTGCGCCCCGAGCTGCGCTGGCCGGCCGACCTGTACCTTGAGGGCGGCGATCAGTTCCGCGGCTGGTTCCAGTCGAGCCTGCTGACCGCCATGGCGACCGAGGGCGAGGCGCCCTACCGTATGGTGAGCGCGCATGGCTGGACGGTCGACGGCGAGGGCAAGAAGATGTCCAAGTCGTTGGGCAACACCATTTTGCCGTCCGACATCGTCGACAAGTTCGGCGCCGATATTTTCCGGTTGTGGGTATCCTCGCTCGACTACCACAGCGACAACCGTATTTCGCTCGACCTGATGAAGCAGTTGTCCGAAATCTATATGAAAATTCGTAACACGGCGCGGTTCATTCTGGGCAATCTGTCCGATTTCGATCCCAACGCGCCGGTGCCGAGCGACGCGCTTTGCCGACTCGACCGGTTTATCCTGCACCGTACCGGCGAGCTCATCGAGCGTGTGCGCGCCTCCTATGACGCGCTGGAATACCATACGACCTTCCATGCGCTGCACAATTTCTGTGTGCTGGACCTATCCAACTTCTACCTCGATATTGTCAAGGACCGCCTCTACTGCGACGGCGGGGTTTCGGCCTCGCGCCGGGGCGCGCAGACGGTCATGTACCGTGTGCTCGACGCGTTGACGCGCTTGCTGGCCCCGATTCTGGCCTTTACGTCGGAGGAGATTTGGCAGGCTATGCCCCACGCCGACGGCGTGGACGCCGAGTCGGTGTTGTTCAACGCCATGCCCGAGGCGGAGGACTATTTCTGGATGTCCGAGTCGGCGGACGAGTATCGCCGGCTGGTTGTCTGGCGCGAACGGGTCAATGCCGCGCTGGAGTTGGCACGCGCCGACAAGGTGATCGGAAAGCCGCTTGAAGCCGCCGTCACGCTGTATTGCGGGGACGACGACGCGGAAAGCTTCCTCCGTCCGCTCACCGGGGAGCTTTGCGGACTG
>JAVBPF010000090.1:0-13354 GCA_031549735.1 Oscillospiraceae bacterium | reverse complement strand
CCACAGACTCGCCCACCATTTTTTCGCTCGTTATGTCATGGCGCATGATGCCCTCGAGTCACCGGCATACCCTATATATTATATCTCCGCTTCGCGAGCGGCTTGTCGTATGGTAGCCTTGCATCCATCAATTGAATGACCACGGGGAGGAGCGCACGTATGACCGCCACCATTGCCGCCCTGTCTACGCCGGCTCTTTCCGCCGCGCTGGGCGTGATCCGTGTCAGCGGCCCGGACACCTTTTCCCTGTTGTCTCAATTGTTCGCACCCCGACGCGGTACCCTTGCCGAGTTGCCGGCACGCCAAATGGCGGTGGGCACTCTGTGCGATGACGCGGGGCGCCTTTTGGACGAGGCCATGATCTCGCTTTTTCCCCACCCGAACAGCTATACGGGCGAAGACTTGGCCGAACTCTATTGCCACGGATCCCTGCCCGTTTTGCACGCCACGCTGGATTCACTTTTTCGGTTGGGCGCCCGCCCGGCCGGACCGGGAGAGTTCACCGAGCGTGCCTTCCTGAACGGACGCATGGATCTTACGCAGGCCGAGGCGGTCATCGACCTGATCTCGGCGCAAACCGAGCAGGCCGCCCACAATGCTGCACATCAGATTGAAGGATCTCTCGCACGAACGCTAACCGGCGTTTACGACACGCTGGCCGCGCTTTGCGCCCAGTTCTATGCCGCCATCGACTACCCCGACGACGATATCCCGCCGCTTGAATTGCACGCCGAATCCCTGAGCATCCAGGCCGACCGGCTGTCGGCTCTGCGGGACACCTACGACCGGGGTCGCGTTTTGCGCGAGGGCGTGCCGGCTACTATTCTGGGTCGTCCCAACGTCGGCAAGTCATCTCTGCTCAACGCCCTTCTGGGTGTTGAACGCGCCATTGTCACCGAAATGCCCGGCACCACGCGCGACACATTGGACGTAACCCTGCAGATGGGCGGCTTGTTGCTGCGCCTCACCGATACCGCGGGTCTGCGGACTGAAAGCGACGACCCTGTCGAACAACTCGGCATGGAGCGATCGCGGCAGGCCGCGCGAACAGCCGGGCTGCTGATCATCGTGCTGGACGGCAGCGCGCCGCTCACCAATGAGGATCTCTCCGTGCTGGCCATGATCGATGACAGGCCGGCCGTCATCGTTATCAACAAATGCGACCGTCCCTGCGTGTTGGATCTGTCTGACTGGACAGCCAAGCGCGGCTCGGACGCGCCGCCCGTCCTTTCGGTAAGCGCATTGACAGGGCAGGGCCTGTCTGATCTGGACACCGCGGTCGAACGACTGTTTGCTCAGGATCGCGTGGCGGGCGACGGACTGACACTGACCAACGCCCGGCAGCAAGAGGCCGTGTCAAGGGCGGCCAATCATTTGCATGAGGCCATCCGCGCGCTTGCCACGAACATGTCGTCCGACATGGTGCTTCTGGACATTGAGGCGGCTCTGGGCGCGTTGGCGGAGATCACCGGACGGAATGTGACCGAGGACATTCTGCACACCATATTCAGTCGGTTTTGCGTTGGCAAATGACATAACGCATTCTCGCAAACCCAATTCACGCAAACCCAAAAGAGCGGCTTGCCCGCTCTGCTTTTTCACGAGAGGGGATCGTATGAAAAACACCGAAAAGACCATGGACGCCGTTGTGGCGTTGTGCAAAAGCCGGGGCTTTGTGTTCCCGGGCAGCGAAATTTACGGGGGGCTGGCCAACTCTTGGGACTACGGGCCGCTGGGCGTATTGTTCAAGAACAATGTCAAGCGTGCGTGGTGGAAGAAGTTTGTCCAGGAATCACCGTACAATGTCGGTCTGGACAGCGCCATTCTGATGAATTCGCAGGTTTGGGTGGCCTCGGGCCATGTGGGCGGTTTTTCCGACCCGCTGATGGATTGCAAGCAGTGCAAAACCCGTCACCGCGCCGACAAGCTGATCGAGGACACCGGGGCGCTTCCTGCCGGCTGGGATTTCGCCCAAATGTCGGCCTATATCAAGGAGCACAATATCCCCTGCCCCGACTGCGGCGGGCATGACTTCACCGACATCCGCCAGTTCAATCTGATGTTCCGCACGCATCAGGGAGTGACCGAGGACGCCAGAAACGAGATCTATCTGCGCCCCGAAACGGCGCAGGGCATCTTCGTACAGTTTAAGAACATCGCCCGCACCACGCGAAAAAAGATTCCTTTTGGTGTGGCACAGATCGGCAAGTCGTTCCGCAACGAGATTACGCCGGGCAACTTCATCTTCCGAATCCGCGAGTTCGAGCAGATGGAGCTGGAGTTCTTCTGCAAGCCGGGCACCGATCTGGAGTGGTTTGCTTTCTGGAAAGAGTACTGCAAGAACTGGCTGCTCGATCTCGGCATGAAGGAGAACAACCTCCGGCTGCGCGACCACGAGCAGGAGGAGCTGTCGCACTACTCCAACGCCACCACCGACTTTGAATTCCTGTTCCCGTTTGGATGGGGCGAGCTGTGGGGCATCGCCGACCGCACCGATTTCGACCTCAAGGCGCATCAAACCCACTCGGGCGAGAACTTCGAGTACTTCGATCAGGAGTCGGGCGAGAAGTACATTCCCTATGTCATCGAGCCTTCGCTGGGCGCCGACCGTGTGGCGCTTGCCTTTTTGGTGGACGCCTACGACGAGGAGGTCGTTGACGCCGAGAAGAATGACACGCGCGTGGTGCTTCGTCTGCATCCGGCGCTGGCGCCCTATCAAGTGGCGCTGCTACCGCTGTCCAAGAAGCTGTCCGAGGCTGCCGGCAAGCTCTTTGCCGATTTGGCTTCTACCTTCTCGGTGGACTTCGACGACGCCGGTTCCATCGGTAAACGCTACCGCCGCCAAGACGAAATCGGCACCCCGCTCTGCGTGACCTTTGATTTCGACAGCGTTGAGGACAACTGCGTCACGGTTCGCGACCGGGACACCATGGAGCAGGTGCGCCTGCCGATAGACCGGCTCAACGCGTATATTGCCGACAGAGTTAAGTATTGACGACTGCTGCCGTTTTCCCTGAAAGGAGCGGACGACTGTGAGAAGATTCATGCTCGTGTGCGCCGTGCTCTGTCTGGTGCTGTGTGCCGGGTGTCAAAGAAGCGGCATTGGCGCAACCGTGTCCGCTGATGCCGGGCCTCTGTCTGTGCCAGACGAGCTAACGCCAGTCAATCGTGATTACGAACTTCTGCGTGACAGCACCGTATTTGCCGATGGCCCGGTCGGCTATGCCGCGCAAATTCCGGATGAGGTCAACGCCTTTGCCCGGCTCTACAGGGATGAGAGCGCACTTCTGTATTTCACCCAGCTGTCCGAAGAGGGTTCACTGGCCGGTAAGCTGTATGCGATGTGCGGACTGTACGACTTGGATCCCGAGCAATATCAGGCGCTTGTGGAGCAATACTGTCTTTCCAATACAACCGTACGTGCCCAGTTTGGATGTATCGTCTTTGATGAGGCAATGAGCAAAATCATAGAGAACTGTTTTGCAGATGGGTCTTCCCCGCAAAATATCAGGACGATAATGCAGGATATCCCAGAGGAAACATGATTCAATCAACCATTATCGATCAACGAAGGATTAGGAGTGAAGCAAGTGAAGACCACCCAGGAACTGCGCGTCTTCGCCGAGGAAATTCGGCTGGCCGCGCTCAAGGAATTCCAGTCGCTCGGCTTTGGTCATGTGGGCGGCGCGATGAGCGTCGTGGAAACACTGGCCGTGCTGTATGGCGACGCCATGAACATCGATCCCAAGAATCCGCGCTGGCCGGAACGCGATCAACTGGTCGTCTCCAAAGGCCACGCCGGCCCGGCGCTCTACGCCACCCTGGCGCTGAAGGGTTTCTTCCCCGAAGCCGAGCTGCTCACGCTCAACAAACCGGGCACCAACCTGCCCTCGCACTGCGACCGCAACAAGACCGTCGGTATCGATATGACCACCGGTTCGCTCGGTCAGGGGATGTCCACCGCCTGCGGCGTCGCGCTGGCGCAAAAGCTGAACGGGCTGAAAGCCAACACCTATCTCATCATCGGTGACGGCGAGTGCGACGAGGGTCAGATCTGGGAGGGCGCGCTGTTCGCGCCGCACTACAAGCTCGACAACCTCATCGCCTTCTGCGACAACAACGGACAGCAGTTGGACGGCTATACAAAGAACGTCCTCGACTCGGGCGACCTGGCCGCCAAATTCGAGAGCTTCAACTGGTTCACCCAGACGGTCGACGGGCACGACGTCGAGGCCGTCGACGCGGCGATTCAAAAGGCGAAAGCCAACACGGGCAAGCCCTCAATGATCGTTCTCAAAACCAAGAAGGGCCACCGCTGCTTCTTTGTTGAGGATCAGGAGTTCAACCATCACGTGGCCTTCAAACCCGAGCAGATCGAACAGGCCATTAAGGACGCCGAAGGCTATCTGGCCGAAGCGAAAAAAGGAGGTGTCGGCGCATGAGTGTGATTGTGAAAGACGTTCTGGAGAAAGAGCCCCAGATGATGCGCGATACCTACTGCAACACCTTGATCGAGCTGTCGCAAAGCAATCCCGACATTGTGGCGCTCGACTCCGACCTGATGAGTTCGTCGGGCATGAAGTCCTATATGAAGCAGTTCCCCGACCGTTTCATCAACTGCGGCATTTCCGAAGCCAACATGGTGGGCGTGGCGGCTGGTCTGTCCTCGATGGGCAAGATTCCGTTTGCCCATTCGTTCGGCACCTTTGCGTCGCGCCGCGTCTGTGATCAGGTCTTTATGTCGGCCTGCTACGCCAAGCTGAACGTCCGCATCGTCGGCACCGACCCCGGCGTCACGGCCGCGTTCAATGGCGGCACGCATATGCCGTTTGAGGATATGGCCGTTTTGCGCGCCATCCCCGAAATCACCCTGATCGAGCCGACCGACTCGGTGCAGCTCAAGGCTCTTTTGCCCCAACTGGTCGAGGCCTACGGCGTCTATTATCTCCGCATGATGCGCAAAAACGCCGTCTCGGTGTTCGCCGACGGCTCTGAATTCACCATCGGTAAGGGCGTCACCCTGCGCGGCGGCAGCGACGTCACCCTGATGGCCTCCGGCATTCTGGTGGCCGAGGCTCTCAAGGCCGCCGCTCTGTTGGCCGAAGCGGGCAAGTCTGCCCGTGTGGTCAACCTGTTCACCTGGAAGCCCATCGACCGTGAGCTGGTCGCGCAGTGCGCCAAAGAGACCGGCGCCATCGTCACTTGCGAGAATCACAACACGGTGGGCGGTCTGGGCGGCGCCGTTGCCGAGACGCTGTCCGCCACGGTGCCCTGCCCGGTTGAGATGATCGGCTCGGGCGACGTGTTCGGCGAGGTCGGTTCGGAGGACTATCTGCGCGGCCGCTTCCATATGAACGCCGCCGATATCGCCGCCGCCGCCATGCGCGCCATCGAACGCAAGAACGGCTGACACCTCCCTGTTATCTCGTCAAGTCGGCGCACTTCTCACGCGTGCGACAAGTTATAGGCATTGCGCATGACAACCGCTGAACAAATACGCCACAACATCACATCGCCTTTTTCACCATTTACCTAGGACCCGCCGCCGGTTAAACGGCAGCGGGTCCTTCTTTGTTGTGATTCCGATCATCTCTACTTTGTTTTCTTGGGTTTCTTGACGCCCTTGGGCATGCGCAGTTCGGTCTCCAGCGCCTGAATCTTGTCCGAACCGGTCACGCCGTCGGCTCTCGTGGATCTGTTCTTCCCCATGCTCTCCCCTCCATGGCCGCTTGATGTACATCGCTGCGGCAATGGGGCGAGCCGCGGCTCACCCCATTGTTATGGTCACATAATGTGTTCCATGACCTCTCCGATGGCTCGGATGGCCTTGCCCGCACCGCTCTTCATGACTTTTTTTTTGTCAATCGGCGCGATGACGGCGGTCACGGTGGCGCCCACGGCCAGTCCGATGCCCATGCCCTTCAAAAAGGCTTTCCCTTGCATCCTTGGTTCCTCCTGTCGCGGTTGATGCACCTATTATGCCCGGATTTTTCACGTATAGTTCGGTAATTGCTGGGTTGTCGTAAGGCTCTGTCTTCCGACAAGGGGGTTCTCGCCCTGCGGATATCGCAGAGAAAATCATTGGCGAAGTGAATTCCCCATGATTTGGTTCTCATCTCTTTTGCCAAAATCGGTGGAGCAAGAACCCGGCTGCGCGGAGTCCAGGCTCCACACGATTTTGGCAAGAGGTCGGGGCCGCGAGACTTCCTTGACCGCAAACGGGAGACGTCAAATATGACGCCTCCCGTGTTATTGTGAGCAATCATTCATGCTTTAAGCAACGCATAGAGGCACGAGTCGAACACTTCGCCGTTCTTGCACACGCTTTGGCGCAGAACGCCCTCTAGTGCAAAGCCCGCCTTCTCCAACACGCGGCGCGACCCAGCGTTGCGCGCGAACGGCTCGGCGAAAATCCGTACGATGTCCCAGCTCGCGAAGGCGTCCAGGCAGATCTCCTTCACAGCGCGTGTCATCAGTCCGTGACCCCAGAACGGTTCGGCCAGCCAGTAGCCCAGCTCGGCGCTTCTTTCATACACGTCGTCTTTTCGGAACACGCCGATGCTTCCCACCGCTTCCCCGTTCACGTCGATGGCGCGGAGAAGACTGCGTGAATCGTCGGCGTCCTGGCACATCGCCACATACGCCACGGCGTCCTCGTGTGTGTAGGGAAACGGAAAGCTATTGCGCAGGTTGTCCGCAATCTTCTTGTTGTTCCCATAGCGGGCGGCGCTCTCGGCGTCGTCATTCCGCCACGTTCTCAATGTATAATCCATAGGCCCCCCTATACCGCAAGGGTATTCCCTTCCCATGCCGTCGGTTATCCGACGAGATTCTCGCGTTATCCTCGAGATGGGACAAGTGCTCCGGTGTCGTCGATCGGCCAGCGCTCCGATTCATTGGTTGACGGCAACAGAACCGGCAGGATATCAATCCCTTTTCTCTGTTTTGGGAGAGTCATGCAACCACTGGAATCTAAAGAAAGCGGACACATATGCGTTTCGGTTCGACAGGTCACACGACATAACACACGATTTCTCGAAATCAGGAATCCCTGCATTCGTTTGTTTTCTCCGTCATATGTTCGCGTGATGCGGTCGACGCTTTGTGGAAGATCAGGAGATCAACAGTCGTTTCAGCCGCTCGGCCAGCGCGGCCGCCTCGCCGCCCGCTTTGGCGCGAAGCAGAATTGAGCGCATCAGGACGATCATATCCTCTTCGGTCATTGCATCAACAAAGGCCTGCGCGTCGGGGGAAAGCGACGTATCCTCCGGCGAGGCGATACACGGCTCAGAATCGACCGCCGCCTCGGAACCCTCGGATACTGCCTTGGCTCTTCTCTTGCGCGGCGGCTTGTTTTTGGCCGTGACCAGAGTTTCATAACCGCACTCGGCCAGGAATGCGTCCAGCTGATCTTCGGAATATGCGTTGTTTTCGTCGCTGAATCCGGCGAGGTAATAGGGAGAAACCTGCAAAGTCTGAGCCATGGCGGCGGCCAGTTTGGCCGAAAGACTGCCCGTATTGTACACACGGTAGATGGTAGCGCGCGCGATGCCCGCCAGCGCTTCCACCTCTTGCTTCTCCTGGCGGCCGGCCGCTTTCCAGGCCGCCTCGACGCGCTGTTTGGTTTTTTCGGCGTCGCGCGAGATGTTGGTCTGTTTCATTTGCCGAATGATGGATTGTTCATACATATTAACCCCTCCAAATGGAATGATAGTGATGGAAAACGATCCGAAAGAACAAGCCGTTTTTCCGTCAATGCTAAATTATATACAACTATACACAGAATATATACGGAGTGCAACATTTTTCTGTCGATGGATTCCGTTTTTGATAGCGCCATCGCCTTTACGAGGATTTAACACAAGTCCGCTTTTTGATTTTACACAGATGCTGTAATCTGATCGTGGTAAAGCAAACAACAATTCGATGAGGGGGAAAACACATGAAGAAATCGATAGCGCTTGTCCTGGTATCCGTGATGCTCCTTTTGTCCCTGGTGGCCTGTCAGGGGGAATCGCAGTACGGCAGTTCCGACGGAGACGCATCCGGCAACGCCGGTTCCTCCCCGACCACCAACACGGCCGGCATTACCGTTCTGTCCCGCGAAGACGGCTCCGGCACACGCGGCGCCTTTGTGGAGCTGTTTGGCGTGCAGGATGAGGAAAAGGTTGACCACACGCTCGATTCAGCTGAAGTCACCAACAGCACCTCGGTCACGATGACCTCGGTTGCGGGCGACCCCAACGCCATCGGCTACATATCTCTCGGATCGCTCAACGACACGGTCAAGGCGTTGAGGATCGATGGTGTGGATGCTTCTGCGGCCAGCGTCAGCAACGGAAGCTACACCATTTGCCGTCCATTTAACATCGCCACCATGGGCGCCGTCGACGCGCTGGCACAGGATTTCATCGACTTCATTCTGAGTGCCGATGGTCAGGATGTTGTCGAGGCGCACGGCTATATCCGCGTGGCTGACACCGGAGCCTTCCACGGCACCGCCCCGTCGGGGAAAATTGTTGTCGGAGGTTCGTCCTCGGTCAACCCGGTCATGGAGAAACTGATAGAAGCTTATCAAGCCATCAATACCGGTGCCGAGATTGAGCTCCAGCAGAGCGACTCCTCCACCGGTATGAGCAATACGATCGACGGTGTTTGCGACATCGGCATGGCCTCCCGCGAATTGAAGGATTCGGAACGCGAAAAGGGCCTCTCGGAGACCGTCATTGCCACCGACGGCATCGCGGTCATTGTGAACAGCAGCAATGCGCTTGACGGACTCAGCAAGGAGCAGGTTCGTCAGATCTTCACCGGCGAAATCACAAAGTGGTCGGAAATCGGCTAACAGAATGTGGACCAGGATCGAGGCGCCGGACGGCGCCTCGGTCTTTGCCTGTTTTGGGTTGGCGCTGAATGAATCATCGCTTCCAAAGCTTTTCTGAGGAGACGTTATGAAACGATTGAAAGAAAACGGTATGCACCTGCTCTTCTTGCTGGCGGCCAGCGTATCCATCCTGTGTGTACTGCTCATTTGCCTGTTTTTGCTGGTCAACGGGTTGCCGGCCATCGGCGAAATCGGGATTTTCAAGTTTTTGTTGGGCACACAATGGAAGCCGGGACAGGGGCTGTACGGCATCGCGCCGATGATTTTGGGCAGTCTCTATGTCACGGCCGGCGCCATTGTGATCGGCGTGCCGCTGGGTGTACTGACCGCCGTATTTATGGCGCGCTTCTGTCCCAAGGGACTTTACCGGATTCTCAAGCCCGCCGTCAACCTGTTGGCGGGCATACCCTCCATCATCTACGGCTTTTTCGGGTTGGTGGTCATGGTGCCCGCCGCGCGGTCGCTGTTCGGCGAGGCATACCACAGCAGCGGCAAAAGCATACTGACCGCATCGGTTCTGCTGGGCATCATGATCCTGCCCACCATCATCAGTGTGTCGGAGGCCGCCATCCGCGCCGCGCCCGAGAGTTATTACGAGGGTGCTCTGGCGCTGGGCGCGACGCATGAGCGTTCGGTCTTTTTCGCCTGTCTGCCCGCGGCCAAGTCCGGCATCATGGCCGGGGTCATCCTCGGCGTGGGGCGCTCCATCGGCGAAACCATGGCGGTCATTATGGTGGCCGGCAATCAGGCGGTGCTGCCCGACAGTTTGTTCCACGGACTGCGTACGCTGACGGCCAACATTGTGCTGGAGATGGGCTATGCGACCGATCTGCACCGTGAGGCGCTGATCGCCACGGCCGTTGTGCTGTTCGTGTTTATCCTGCTCATCAACCTTCTGTTCTCACTGGCCAAAAGGAGGCAGAAGGCATGAAAACGCTGTGGGCGCTCCGGCGCAAACCGTTATCTCTGCTGCTGCGGCTTGCAGTATTGTTCTCCGCCTTTATGGTAAGCTGCATCATTTTGTTTTTGGTCGGCTACATTCTGATCAAGGGCGTCCCCAACCTCACGCCTGAGCTTTTCGCCTGGACGTATAACAGCGAGAACGTGTCACTCATGCCCGCCCTGATCAACACCATTCTGATGACCTTGCTTTCTCTGCTGATTGCGGCGCCGCTCGGCATTTTTTCCGCCATCTATCTGGTGGAATACGCGCGGCGAGGCAACAAACTGGTGTCGATTATCCGCATGGCCGCCGAAACACTGTCCGGCATTCCTTCCATTGTATACGGTCTGTTCGGCGCGTTGTTTTTCGTAGTCGCGATTGGCTGGGGGCAGTCGCTGCTGTCCGGTTCGTTTACGCTGGCCATTATGATTCTGCCGCTCATCATGCGTACCACCGAGGAGGCGCTGATGTCGGTGTCCGATTCATACCGCGAGGGAAGCTTTGGGCTGGGCGCGGGCCGGCTGCGCACCGTGTTCTCGGTCGTGCTGCCTTCCGCCGTGCCCGGCATTCTGGCCGGGGTCATTCTGGCCGTCGGGCGGGTTGTGGGCGAGACCGCCGCGCTCATCTTCACGGCCGGCACCGTCGCCAAGCTGCCCAAGGGTTTGCTTTCCTCCACAAGGACGCTTTCGGTACACATGTACTCGCTCTCCAGCGAGGGCCTGTATATCAATCAGACGTACGCCACGGCGGTGGTTCTGCTGGTTCTGGTGGTCTGCATCAACACACTGTCGGGCGCGATGGCCAAAAAAATCTCAGGAGGCCGCCATGGATAGGATTACAATTGAAAATCTCGACTTGTATTACGGCAGCTTTCAGGCGCTCAAGCAGATCAACATGAACGTTGCCGCCAATGAAATCACCGCGCTGATCGGCCCATCCGGCTGCGGCAAATCGACGCTGCTCAAAACGCTCAACCGCATGAACGACCTGGTTGAAGGCTGTCGCATCACAGGCCATGTCCGCCTGGACGGCGCCGATATATTCGGCGGTATGGATGTCAGCCTTTTGCGCAAGCGGGTCGGCATGGTGTTCCAGAAGCCCAATCCGTTCCCGATGAGCGTGTATGACAACATCGCTTTCGGCCCGCGCACGCACGGTGTCCGTTTCCGTGTCAAGCTGGACGAGATCGTGGAGCGCTCTTTGCGTGACGCCGCCATTTGGGACGAGGTCAAGGACCGACTGAAGAAGAGCGCGCTGGCGCTGTCGGGCGGACAGCAGCAACGCCTTTGCATTGCCCGGGCGCTGGCTGTCGAGCCGGAAGTGCTGCTAATGGACGAGCCCACCTCGGCGCTCGACCCCATCTCCACGTCCAAAATCGAGGATCTCGCGGGCAAGCTGAAGGAACAATACACCATTGTCATCGTCACACATAACATGCAGCAGGCCGCCCGCATCTCGGATAAAACCGCGTTCTTTCTTCTGGGAGATATGATAGAATATAAGAAGACCGACGAGTTGTTCTCCATGCCCGCCGATAAGCGTACCGAGGACTACATTACCGGGAGGTTTGGATAATGCGTGAGAGCTATAAGCATCAACTGGAAACCCTTCACACGGAGCTGATCCGTATGGGCGCCCTCTGTGAGGACGCCATTGACAGCGCCGTCAAGGGCCTCATTGAGGAAAACGGGGCGCTTCGGGACAAGGCCCTCCTGCTTGAGGACGAGATCAACCAGAAGGAACGGGAGATCGAGGACTTTTGTCTCCGTCTTCTGATTCGCGAGCAGCCCGTGGCCGGCGACCTTCGGCAAATCAGCGCGGCTCAGAAAATGATCTCCAATATGGAGCGCATCGGCGATCAGGCGTTCAACATCGCCGAGCTGTCCGCTTTTATGATCGGCAGTCCGGTCAAAAGCGACGTGCACATCGCCGATATGGCGCGCGCCGCCGTCCGCATGCTGCAAAACAGCGTGGACTCCTTCGTCTCGGGCGACCCCATTAAGGCGCGCGAGGTCATTGCTTATGATGATGTCCTGGACGGCCTGTTCACACAGATTAAGAATGAGCTGGTCGAACAGATTGCCGCCGATAGCACAAGCGGCGGCGCTTGTCTGGATCTGTTGATGATTGCCAAGTATCTGGAACGCATCGGCGACCACGCGGTGAACATTGCCGAGCAGGTGGTGTACACCGAGACCGGAGAGCGGGGGTGAGTTTACGATTTATCTGGTTGAAGATGAAACCAGCATCCGAGAGCTGGTAATCTACACCTTGAAGAATACCGGCTTTGAGGTCCGTGGCTTGGCCAATGGCGAAGATTTCTGGCTGGCCATGGGAGAACAGAACCCCGATCTGGTTCTGTTGGATATCATGCTGCCGGGTGAGGACGGGCTGAGCATTTTGAAACGCCTGCGCGCGTCTGAGTCAACCCGGAAGCTCCCGGTCATGATGCTGACCGCCAAGGGTACCGAGCACGACAAGGTGGTTGGGTTGGATCTGGGCGCCGACGACTATCTGCCCAAGCCCTTCGGCATGATGGAACTGGTGGCCAGGGTCAAGAGCCTGCTCCGGCGCGCCGGAATGGACGACGACCGCACCACTTACACGGCGGACGGCCTGGAGGTCGACATCCCGAAGCACCGCGTCATGGTGGATGGAGCCGAGGTCTCACTGGCCCTCAAAGAATTTGATTTGCTGGTCTACCTGCTCAAAAACACAGGGCTTGTGCTCACCCGGGATCAAATCCTCGAGGAGGTCTGGGGTTATGATTTCGACGGCGAGACGCGTACGGTCGATGTACATGTCCGCACGCTGCGGGGCAAGCTGGGGCGCTGCGGTGACGTGATTCAGACCGTGCGCGGGCTCGGCTATAAGGCGGGAGAGAGGGCATGAAACGAAGAGTCTTCCTTTTTTCGGCCCTGCTTGCGGGCCTGACCGTACTCGTGACATCCATCTTGGTCACCATAACGGCCTACAGCGACTTTTTTCAGACCGTCCAGCGTGAGGTGCGCTCCGAGTTGTCCTACATTCACTCGGGCTATGAGCTTACGGGCGATGCATATCTCCAATCCGTTCGGCACCCTGAGGGACACCGGCTGACACGTATTGCCGCCGACGGCACGGTACTCTATGACAGCGCGATCAAGCCCGACAATATGGACAATCATTTGGACAGACCCGAGGTTCGGGACGCTTTGGCAAACGGGACCGGTGAGGATACGCGTCTCTCCGATACCAACCGAGAGCAGACCTATTATTATGCAGCGCGTCTGTCTGACGGCACGGTGCTTCGCATGTCCTGCACCATGGCCAGCATTGTCGCCTCATACGACAGTCATTTCTGGATGGTCGTCCTGATTTCCCTCGCAGTTTTTCTGCTGTCAGCGGTCATGGCCTCGATTCTGACAAAGCGGATTGTCCGACCCATTAACGATCTGGATCTGGAGCATCCTGAGGACGCCACTGTCTATGACGAGCTGGTGCCCCTGCTGAAGCTTATCAGCGAGCAGCATCATCAGCTTGACGAA
>JAVBPF010000083.1:0-5693 GCA_031549735.1 Oscillospiraceae bacterium | reverse complement strand
GGGCCGAGCGCGCCGACGTGCGTGCTGAGGTCGACGAGAGAGCCGGAGATTTGCCCGAGGCCGAGCCGCCCACAGTGGCCGTCGAGGTGATCGAGACGGCGTCCGAGACCGAATGGGAAGAGCTGTTGATTCGCCTGACCGGCCGGATGGTCGGGTTCGCCGCGCCTGAGGATCTCACGGCGCTGTATATCTCCGATGGGGAAACGGTGTGGCATGTGGCTGAAATAACCTGCCCCGGCCAACCCTATCAGGAATTCATCCATGCGTTCTTCTCGGAACGCGTGACGAAAATCGGGCACGGTGTCAAAGTGCCAATGCGCGTTTTGCGGGAACGTGAGATGTCTTTTGATGGTTTCGTTTTTGATACCGAACTGGCCGCCTATTTGCTGGATCCGACTGCCAGCCGCTACCCGCTGTCCGGTCTGATACGGCGCGAGCTGAGCAGGCAGGGGCAGGACCTGCCTGAACAGGCGCTCTGCCTGGTGCCCCTTGCCGACAGGCTGACCGAAGCGTTGAAGGCGCAGGCGCTTTGGTCGCTGTTTGAGACCATCGAGATGCCGCTTTGTGCCGTGCTGGCCGACATGGAAGTGAGCGGATTCACAGTGGACCGGCGGAAATTACAGAGCTTCGGTGAGGAGCTGCAGACGTCCATCGTCGAGCGCGAACGCGAGATCCACACGCTGGCCGGAGAAGACTTCAATATTCAGTCCCCCAAACAGCTGGGAAAGGTATTGTTTGAAAAATTGGGAATGCCGCCGGTCAAAAAAACCAAAACCGGCTATTCCACCGACGCGGAGGTGCTGGAGAAACTGGCGCCCTATCACGAAATCGTCCCGGCCATTTTGGAGTACCGCAAGCTGACCAAGCTTAAATCGACCTACGTCGACGGGTTGTTGGGCGTGATGATGCCCGACGGCCGCGTGCACACCAACTTCCAGATGACGGTGGCCTCGACGGGGCGGTTGTCCTCCACCGAACCCAACCTGCAAAACATCCCGATCCGCAGTGAGCTGGGCGGGGAGATCCGCCGCATGTTCGTGCCCCGTGAGGGCTGGGTATTGGTCGACGCCGACTATTCGCAGATTGAGCTTCGCATTCTGGCACACATTTCGGAGGATCCGGTCATGCGCGACGCCTTCCGCCGCGGGGAGGACATCCACACGGTCACGGCCTCGCAGGTGTTCGGCGTTCCGGAAGGAGAAGTCACACCCGCCATGCGCCGACACGCCAAGGCGGTCAATTTCGGTATTGTCTATGGCATCTCGGCCTTTTCGTTGTCCCGCAGCATCGGCGTCGGCGTGGCACAGGCCAAGGAGTATATGGATCAATATTTTGAACGCTTCGCCGGAGTGCGTGCCTACATGAAGAACGTCGTCGAGCAGGCCAAGGCTGACGGCTATGTCAAAACCCTGCTGGGTCGCCGCCGCGCCATGCCGGAGTTGGCGTCCCGAAACGCCGCTCAGCGCGCCTTCGGCCAACGGGTGGCGCTCAACATGCCCATCCAGGGCACGGCGGCCGACATCATCAAACTGGCCATGGTGGCCGTGGCGCGCCGGCTGAAGGCCGAGAACCTGAGCGCCCGCCTGATTCTGCAGATTCACGACGAATTGCTGGTCGAGTGTCCGGAAAGCGAACGCGAGACGGTGATGCGCCTGTTGTCTGAGGAGATGGAGCGCGTCTATCCGCTCGACCCGCCGCTGGTAGCCGAAGCCCAATGGGGTATCAATTGGATGGAGTGCAAATAATGGCATACAACGTTGTTTTTGTCTGTACGGGGAACACCTGCCGCAGCCCGATGGCAGAAGGTTTTTTCAACAGCTTGGCCATGTCCGCCGGGCTGGATGCTCATGCCATCTCCTGCGGGTTGACCGCGTTTGTGCCGATGCCGGTAACAGCGTTGGCCGCCGAGGCGGTGAAGCCCTACGGGGTCGACATTTCGTCACACATGTCGCGGCAGGTGTCTGAGGGGCTGCTGGGCATGGCCGACACCATCTACGGTATGACCGACCATCATGTTGATTTGCTGAGCCGGTCTTTTCCGGCCTATGCCGGAAAAATCCGCCGCCTGGCAAGCGTCGACATCGTCGACCCCTTTGGCGGCGACGTGGACGAGTACGCCGCCGTGGCGGACGTACTGCATGTGGCGATGAGCCAACTCGTGAATCGACTGAAAAGGGATGCCGATTTCCATGGCTCGTTGTGAGATCGTCCCGCTGGCCGAGCAGCTCATTCCGCAGATGGCGGCCATTGAGCGAGCCTGCTTTTCATTGCCTTGGAGTGAGTCGAAGGTCCGCGACGAGTTGAACGGGGAGCACAGCTTGTACTTGGCGGCCGTGGTCAACGATACTTTATACGGCTATGCCGGCGCGCAGCTCATCCTGGATGAAGGCTACATCACCAACATCGCGGTGCATCCGGAGCATCGACGGAAGGGCGTGGCCGACTTGTTGCTCAAAGCGCTGATCGGTCAATCTCGCCGTCAGGGCGTCCGTTTTCTGACGCTGGAGGTTCGCCGCAGCAACCTCTCCGCGCAGTCGCTTTATGAGAAAAACGGTTTTGCGGTGGTGGGGATCCGTCCAGGATACTATGAAAAACCTCAAGAGGATGCGGTCTTGTACACCCTGTTCTCAGACTGAAAAAAAGGTCGAACGCAAAACGAAACAGGCAGGGGGATCGTGTGAAAGGGGAGCGGCCAGCCCCGCTTTCGCGTTCAATCGCCCACCCCGGACGCGGTTTCGTACACCGCGTCTTTTTTGACAGGACTAACGAATAATCACGCGTTCGAGCGATAAAGGGAAATCGGAACACGTGACAAAGGGGAGTATTCAGTGAACATTTTGGCTTTTGAGACGTCTTGCGATGAGACCGCGGTGGCCGTGGTGCGCGACGGACGAGAGATCCTGTCCAACGTGGTCAGCTCACAGGTTAACATTCACGCGCTGTACGGCGGCGTCGTGCCCGAGATTGCGTCGCGCAAGCATATGGAAGTGCTGGCCGCGCTGTCCGAACAGGCCATGCGCGAAGCACGGTGCGATCGCGACAATATCGACGCGGTGGCTGTGACCCATACGCCCGGTCTGATTGGGGCGCTGCTGGTGGGCGTAAATTTTGCCAAGGGTGTCGCTTGTTCGTGGGAGAAACCACTTATCCCTGTCCACCATTTGCGGGGGCATATGGCCGCCGCTTATGTAACCCACCCGGAGCTGGCGCCGCCCTTCATTTGTCTGGTGGCGTCGGGGGGGCACACTGAGCTTCTCGACGTGCGCGACTATACGGACATCCGACCGGTCGGCGCGACGTGTGACGATGCGGCGGGGGAAGTGTTCGACAAGGTGGCCCGCGCGCTTGGGTTGGGATACCCCGGCGGCGCGGCGCTGTCCCGGTTGGCCGAGTCCGGGAACGATCAGGCCTATAAATTGCCGAGATCGCGTACCAAGGAGCCGTTTGACTTCTCCTTTTCCGGACTCAAAACGGCTGCACTCTCTGTAATCAATCAGGCCAACATGAAGGGGGAGAAGGTGGACAGCGCGGGGCTAGCGGCCTCCTTCGAGCGCGTAGTGTGTGAGGAACTGGTATCCCGGACGGTGGCGCTCATGGAGCAGGTCGATGGAGATAGGCTGGTTCTGTGTGGTGGCGTGGCCGCCAACGCGCGCCTGCGCCGTTCTTTTTCGGAGGCCTTTGAAAGCCGCGCCGCGCTGTTTATGCCCACCCTCGCGCTGTGCGGCGACAATGCGGCGATGATCGCCAGTCAGGCATTTTATGAGTTTCGAGCTGGGGTCACGGCCGACCTTTCGCTCAACGCGTCGGCCAACCGGAGCGTGTAAAACATGGCGTGTCTCATGATTATGGTAACTGATTTTCTCGTGTGTACGATGTGTGAGGCGGAGCCGGGAACATGGCAATGAATGGTTAGTGGGTCGTTTTTCCCTTTGCGCGGACGGGTTTCCCGCCTGTGGATAAACTGGGGGATATTGTGGATAACTCTCTGTTGAGTCGGTTATTGAGGGTGTTATGGAAACATGCCGCCCGAGAGAGCGGGCGAGGGAGAGAGAATTTCGCTCATAGGCGCGCCTTGGGGTCTTCTCCCTGAGGCGCGCTTATGATTGCTGGCTTCTACGGGCGGACGTTTGCCGACAAACCAAATGGTTCAACCATATGGAAGAGGACCTCTTGCCTTATCAGAACAAATGTTGTACAATAGAGCGGAACGTATGTTCGACAACTGTCTGGTGAGGGAGGCAGATCCGTGCGCACCATTCTGCATGCCGATATGAACAACTTCTTCGCTACGGTCGAGTGCCGGGAGCACCCGGAGTACGACGGCCGGCCGGTGGCGGTGGGCGGAGACATTGCAAGCCGTCACGGGATCATTCTGGCCAAGAACGAGATGGCCAAGAAGTTTGGCGTAAGAACCGGCGAGGCGGTCTGGCAGGCGGCGCAAAAGTGCCCCGGCCTGGTCACGCTGCCGGCCCATTTTGAGAAATATGAGAAGGCGTCTCGTCTGGCGCGCTCTGTGTATGGACAGTACACCGACCAGATCGAGTCGTTTGGCTTGGACGAAATGTGGCTGGACATCACCCACAGTGCGCACCTGTTCGGGACGGGGCAGGAGGTGGCCGATACCCTGCGGCGGCGGATCCGCCGTGAGCTTGGCCTGACCATATCGGTGGGGGTGTCGTGGAACAAGGTGTTTGCCAAGCTTGGCTCCGATATGAAAAAACCGGACGCCACAACAGTCATCACCCCGGAAAATTTCAAGCAGAGCGTGTGGCCTCTGCCGGTCGGAGAGCTTTTATATGTGGGGCCGTCCACACAGAACAGGCTGCGGCAGCGCGGCGTGTATACCATCGGGGAGTTGGCCAACACACCGGTAGAGTGGCTGCGTCTTTGGCTGGGGCAGTGGGGACAAACCCTCTCGGCCTACGCCCGCGGGGAGGAGAGCGCACCGGTGGGCGGCGCGGGCGCGCCAGTCAAAAGTGTCGGCAACTCGTGTACGCCGCCGCACGATTTAGAGGACGAGTGGGCGGTTAAGCTGTTGCTTCAGGCGCTCAGCGAAAAGGTAGCGGCGCGTCTGCGCGCTCAGGGACTGGGCGCTCAGGTGGTCACGGTATCGGTGCGCGACAGCGGGCTAAACCGTTATGAGCGGCAGAAGAAACTGCTTGCTCCGACGCAGCTTTCCCTGGACATCGCTCGCGCGGCCGAGGAACTGTTCCGTGAAAGCTACCACTGGACGCGGCCGGTGCGCAGCATGGGGGTTCAATGCGGTATGCTGGCGCCCTACACGGCGTCGGGGCAGATATCTTTATTCCCGGAGGAGGAGACGTACCGCAAACGGATGGTGCTGGAAAGGACCATGGACGATTTGCGTCAGAGATTTGGCCGGCACGCGGTCGATCGAGCCATGATGCTGACCGACCGGCCGCTGAACCGCCAGCGGGAGCATCCAAACTTTTTTCCCTCGGTGGTCGAGCGCAGGGAAATTTGGAACTGAGCGAGTCCCGGAAGCAATGCGCGCACAAAAAGAGGACGGGAAAACCCGTCCTCTCAGACTGTCAAAGAAGCCCCGCAGATCGAAAACCCTCTCATCGGAAAACGAAGATTCTCGAAAAGGACTTAGATCCAGCCGCGCAGCTTTGCGGCGTTGCGCACCCGGTCGATGGAGATCATATACGCCGCGTCGCGCATGTAGAGGT
>JAVBPF010000037.1:0-6260 GCA_031549735.1 Oscillospiraceae bacterium | reverse complement strand
CCTACGACCGTTCGGGTCTCATCTACGGCATGGGCCACGCCGTCTATACGCTGTCCGACCCGCGTACCGGAGTCCTTAAGGTGGCGGCCGAAAAGCTGGCGCAGTCCCACGGACTGGAACGCGAGTTCAGACTGATGCAGGCCGTGGAGCGGCTTACCCCCGAGGTGTTTCGGAAAATCAAGGGCGATACCAAGATCATCTCGGCCAATGTCGATATGTATTCCGGCTTTGTCTATCAGATGCTGGGCATCCCGCCCGAACTCTATACGCCCATTTTTGCGCTGTCCCGCTGTGTGGGCTGGTGTGCCCACCGCATTGAAGAGGTGATCAGCGGCGGTCGCATCATGCGTCCGGCCTATCGTTCGGTGGCCGGAGACGTGCCCTATGTCGCCTTGAGCGAGCGTGGTTGATTGTATCGGATTTTCGAAGGTGGGCGGCTCTACGGCCGCCCAGGTGCAGACAAGTCTGCCCCTGGACGATTTGGCGGTCGAACGCGCCATATCTGTCACTGCGGTGGGCGATTGAATGCGAAAGCGGTGGCTGCCGCCCCCCTTTCACATTATCCCCCCGGTTTGTCGATTCGTTTTCATCGTTTTTCTGCAACCTAAAGGGTGGGCAGCCAAATGGCCGCCCACCCTTCTTCAATCAGAAAAAAACAAACTTCCCAACTTTGAGAATGCGGGGTGCCTCATGCGGAACAGGCTTCATAGAGATGTTTCACTCTGTATCGTCGTGGCGTTCGCCCTGCTGTGCGCCTGTGCTTCGGGATGCGCCGGGGAACCGATGACGCAGAACCGAAGCTTTGTCGCCATGGACACGATGATGCAGCTGACGCTGCCGTCGGGGCAGGGGGACGCCATGGAGGCATCCGAGCAATTGGTTAAGCGGCTGGACGGCGTCTGTTCCCGTTTCGGAGACGGAGAACTGGCGGCGCTCAACAAGGCCGCCGGCACGCCGACGGTGGTGTCCGACGAATTGTTTGCCTTGATTGAAAACAGCGGGCACTACTGCACAATGACCGGAAATGCCTTCAATCCGCTGCTGGGCAAGCTCATGGACGTTTGGGGCTTTTCTGGGTCGGACGACGGTCTGCCCCGGGTCGCGCCTGCCGAGGAGCAATTGAGTTCGTTGCTGGCTTGCGCCGATCCCGCCCTGTGTGAGATCGATATCGCCCAATCGTCCGTGACCTTGCCCGACGGCGCGGCGCTGGATCTGGGCGGACTGGTCAAGGGATACGCCTCCGACCGTGTGCTGGCGCTGTGGCGTGAGAGGGGACTCACCTCCGGTCTGGTTTCTCTGGGCGGGAATGTGGCGGCGCTGGGCGGACGTCCGGACGGGACGCCGTGGACGGTCGGGATACGCGATCCGCTGAGCGGGGACGGCCTGATTGGGGTATTGCCGGTGCGGGATCTGTCGGTCGTCACCTCGGGCGGCTATGAGCGGTACCGCGAGATAGATGGGCAGACCTACGGGCACATTCTAAATCCGAACACCGGGTGTCCGGCCGAGTCCGACCTGCTGTCGGTGACGATCATCTGCCCAAGCGGTGAGTTGGCCGACGCGCTGTCCACCGCGCTGTTCGTGATGGGGGCAAAAGAGGCACAGACCTTTTGGCGCGATCATCCGGAGCTTTCGTTTGAATGTGTTTTGGTAACCGAGGACCGGCGTGTGCTGACGTCGCCCGGGCTGCAGGGGTTTGAGCCCGAGCCGGGGGATTATGAGGTTGTGGGCGGCGCGTGGTAGACGATTTATACAGAGAAAGCGCCGGGCCCGAGGACCCGGCGCTTTCTCTGTGAAGCTTTTTTACTGCGCCAACACGCGCGACCACGCATTCTCATATTCGGCCGTAAAGTCGCCCAAATCGGCAAAGATCTCGCAGCGCGCCAGCTCCTCATCGGTGGGGTTGGAGGCTGCGCTGGCCACCGTTTCGGCCAAATACCCGGCGATGACCTCTTTCTGGGGCGAGGCAAAATTGATGTATTCATAGTTGAGCCGGGCGATGTCGGTGCGGCACATGAAGTTGATGAATTCCTCGGCCTCGGTGACATTGACCGACGACTTGAGGATGCACATGGCGTCGAACCAGACGTTGGAGCCCTCGGACGGAATCACATACTCGATGTCCTTGTTTCCATTCATGATGGTGATGGCGTCGCCCGAATAGACGACGGCCAACGCCGCCTCTCCGGCGATCATCCTGTCCTTGACCTCGTCGCCGGTATAGTCCAGCACCAAAGGCTTCTGCCGCTTCAACAGATCGTAGGCCTCGTCGATGTCCGACTGTTCGCGGGTGTTCATCGAATGGCCCAGCATTTTCAGCGTAAGCCCCATGCTGTCGCGCACACTGTCCATCATGAACAGACGGCGTTCATACTTGGTGTTCCATAGATCGGCCCACGCGGTGACGGGCTCGTCCACCATGGTGGTGTTGTAGACGATGCCCAGTGTGCCCCACATGTAGGGTACCGAGTATTCGCCGGTCGGGTCGTAATCGTTGCTGAGGAACCGCTCGTCGATGAGCGACAGGTTGGGGATGTTGTCGAGGTTGAGCTTGCGCAGCATGTCCTCGTCCATCATCTTCTGGATCATATAATCAGAGGGAATGACCACATCAAAAGAGGTGGCGCCGCGGGCACGGATCATGGCATACATGTCCTCGTTGCCGTCGAACATCGTATAGACGACCTCAATGCCGGTTTCCTCCTCAAATTTCTTCGTGACGCCGGGATCTATGTAGTCGCCCCAGTTGTAGACCTTGACCACGCGCTTGGTCTCGCCGCTTTCCTCACCGTTTCCGCCGCAGGAGGTTAGACCGAGCAAGAGAAACAGCGCCAGCAACAGTTGAATCGCCCTTTTCAAAGTAAGGCCCCTTTCTGACGCCGCCCTAGGAACTTTGGACGCGCCATAGATGGAATATGATTCGCCGCGGGACAGGGCGGCCTGGATCCGGGAGGACGGGGGCAGGAGGCGCGCGGCTTGGAGGCGTTGAACGAAAACCGATCAGCACCACGACGGGCGCGCAAAGGAACAGGAAGAGGAGTGCCGGAGAGACGCTTTTTTGCTTCGTCTCGTCTGCGGGCGTTGGCCGATAAGGCTTCGCGGCGGTAAGCGGCCGGTGACTATGGCCGTCTGCCGGAGAAAAAGAGAGTGTCGAAAGCCTTCCTGTCGCCGTTGAACACATTGAGATCGATGAAGGGCTGGTCGCCCGAGAGTCCTTCCAGACGACCCTTGTCGTTATACTGCCAAAACGTCCAGCTTTGGTTGTTGAACAGTGCGGGCTTGGCCCAGAGATCCCGGATCCAGAAGCGGTAGGTCTCGAAATCCTCGCACAAGTATCCGTTGTAGCCCGCGTTGGTGGTGTAGAGGATTGGCATGACGCCCAGCGCTTCCTCGACGGTGGTCAGGAAGTCGGAGACCTCACGGCGGAGCCCGTCCCAGTTGGCATCCCGGGACAGCTCCAATTCAAAGTCGAGGACGGGCGGGAGATCGAACTCGGCGTCGGCAATGACGCTGAGAAAGTGTTTGGCCTGTGCCTCGCCGGACGAGGTGGCGCTGAAATAGTGATAGGGCGCGCTGTACAGCCCGTTCGCGCGGCTGCCGGCCAAGTTGGCGGCATAGTTGGGGTCGGTGAAGTCGGCGCCTTCGGTGGCCTTGACAAAGCAGAAGGTCAGGTTCTGCCCCGCGGTCAGCGCCTCCCAGTCGATGTCGCCCTGATGATGCGAGACGTCAATGCCCCGAACCGGATAGGCCTCTTCGGAGGGGGTGACCATACGGAAGATGCCGGCCTGCCAGAGAAAAAACAGAGCGGCGACCAGAACAAGGGGGATGCCGACGGCCAATGCGATTTTCAGGATACGGCGTTTCATGACAATCACCTCATAGATAGACGGCAGATGTTGAGAGAACAGAAGACAGAAAACAGAGGGCAGACAGGGGACAGAGGACAGACAGAGGACTTTGTATGGAGGGGAGAGTGTTGAATGCGGCGCGCGACGCCCTTATGATCTATATGGCTTTTCTTCAGGCTTGCGGAGAAACTCTATGGACAGATCGGCGAGCACAACGATCATCAGGGAGATGGCCGGATAGGCGTAGCGTTGACTTTGCTCCAGAATCATGTGCGCGAGCGCCATGCCCAAGATGTAAAGCAGCAACGCGTTACCAAACCCGAACTGTACCGGGCGTTTCGGCGCCCGCCGGAAGCGAAGGGTCAGACCAATCACCAGACACAACAGCATGGCCATATAAAACCCGTTGCACAGGCCTCGCACCAGATGGTATGAAACGGCGTTATCCTGTAGTCCCAGCTCCGGTTTCATGGCAGCGGCGTGGGTGAAGGCGACTTCGTCGCGGCTCCAGAGATCGAGAATCTTTTTCCCCCAGAAGGGCCAATTGGCAAGGCCCCGATCTTTCATGCGGGTCACGCCCAAATCAAACAATTGACGGTGCAGCTGGTCGGGCGTCAGCTCGCCGCGTTGGACCTGCTCATACAGAGGCTTGAAAACAGCGGCGTCCTCGGCGTTCCATTTGCCCAACGAGGCCTCGTGCGAGCCGTCCAGCACATTCCAACCCATGGCAAAGCCGGCCGGTTCCCGACCGATGGCCTTGGTCTCCATCAGTCGCGAAAAGGCGCCCAGCCCGAAAAACAAAAACAGGCAAGCGCCGAGGGCGGCTGCCGGGATCCACAGCTCGCGTTTGGGCGGCCGGCGGCTCAGTGTGCTGAGCGCAAACCAGATCAACAGGGCGAGCAGCGCCACCATCGCGAAGGGGCGGATGAAGTTGGCGAGGGCACAGAGGACGGCGGCGCAGCACAGCGGAAATAGAGCGCGTTTCGGCCTGTCACGATGCTTGACGGCGAAGCTGGCGGCGCAGAAGGCGGCCATCAGCCAAAATACGTAGGTGACCTCCGCCAACGGCGTGGCGACATAGAGAAACTGCGACGGCCAAAGGGTCCAAATCAACAGCGCCAGAAGCCCGGTCTTGCGGCCGCGCAGGTTGCGCGCGGTCAGGGTAAGGAACCCGCCGGTCATCAGGCTGAGAACCACATTGGTCACCTGTGCGAGGGTGACGGGGGTGAAGAGATGGAACGTCATGACGTCGGCCCATACAAGCATCGACGGGTAGCCCAAGAAATGCGGAAAGACCGACATGTACGAGGTCAATATGTTCGGGGTGACGCTCTGCGCAAAGGGTACGGAAAAATAGTCTTTGCCCGGCACCAGTCCATTTTGAATCAGCAATGACAGCAGCGCGACGACCGCCGCGGCGGCGAGCGGCACCCAGCGCCCCCAACGGCGCAACCATTGCATCTTGGGACGATGGCGCACGCGCGGCAGCAGGCAGAGGAACAGGCCAAACAACAGCAGCCAGAGCACGACGGCCAAAACGGCGGCCGATCCGGGCGCGGACGTTCGGATGACCGAATTGTACAATTCCGTAATGCTGAGGTAAGTGGCCGAATCGGTTTTGGGCGTCAGATGATGAAACACCAGCACCGTACCGATACGCATGAGCAGAGCGAGGCCGAACAGGATGGGCAGCAGCCGCCTGTTTTCCAGCAGCCGAATGGCCAGCTCTTTTTTCCAGCAAAAATAGAGCGCGGCTGAAAACACGGCGAAGAAGATCAGAGAGAAAGAGAAAGCCAGCTGTTCGTCGTCGGCGACGTTGCCCCACAGCAAACAGCGCCCCAACAGCACACAGCCGAAGCCGATGGCCGGAAGCAACAGGGTGGCGCGATCCAGAAAACGGATGGCTTTCATAATAAACTCCTCGAAAAGGGTTGTTTTGGGGGGAGGGGGAGCTTCATTTGCGCGTCGACTCGGCTCTTCTGGATCAAGCCTCGAGCGCGCCGCGCGGGCAGTCGTACTGTTCGCTCCGTGTGTGTCTAAACGGCCAGCGCTGCGGCGCTGTCTTGGTTTAGCCGCCCACTGCGCTCACTGTACTCCTTGCGCGTCGACTCGGCTCTTCTATGTCAAGCCTCACGACGGTCGGCGGGCGGTCGCCTTTCGCCCTGCGGCGTTTGAACCGGTCGCCCCTGCGGGGCGCTGCGCTTCAAACGCCTGCGGACTCCAAGTCTCCCTGCCGACCTGCTCGGCTCTTCTATGTCAAGCCTCGAGCGCGCCGCGCGGGCAGTCGTACTGTTCGCTCCGCGTGTGTCTAAACGGCCAGCGCTGCGGCGCTGCCCTGGTTTAGCCGCCCACTGCGCTCACTGTACTCCTTGCGCGTCGACTCGGCTCTTCTATTCGAACTCGTACATCTCT
>JAVBPF010000053.1:0-3650 GCA_031549735.1 Oscillospiraceae bacterium | reverse complement strand
GGCGGTGAAAATTTTGATGTGACAACCTTTGAAAACGAGGTTTTCAAAGGTGAAATGAATCCGCCATTCCCCCGCCTCTTTATCTGTTATCTGTTCTGTCACCTTCCACTGCCAGCCCCTCCGCTTTCTGCCTTTGCATCTCCCGCCGTGGTGTGATATATTGATATACGGCAAAACTCGACATTTTCTGAGATCATCATTTGAATACTACATAGAGGCGAGGGAAGTCTCATGAGCACATCAGCCCGGATTGGCGTCGACGTCGGCTCCACCACCGTCAAGGTGGTGCTGCTTGACGGCACGGACGCCTTATTGTTTAAGCGTTACCGGCGGCACCGTTCCGACGTGCGCGGCGAGCTGTCGCGTCTGCTTCGCGAGTTGCGTGACGAATACCCCGACCTGACCGCCCCGCTCGTTGTCACCGGTTCGGCCGGTTTGGGCCTGAGCGAGCGGCTGGATCTGCCCTTTGTGCAGGAGGTCATGGCCGGGACCAAGGCCATTCGCCGCTTCCACCGCGATATCGATGTGGTCATCGAGCTGGGCGGCGAGGATGCCAAGATCACATTTCTCACCCCTGCGGTCTCCCAGCGCATGAACGGGACTTGCGCGGGCGGCACCGGCGCCTTCATCGATCAGATGGCCTCTCTGCTGATGACAAATGCGCAGGGATTGGACAGACTGGCCGAGGAGTACCACACCTTGTATACCATTGCGTCGCGCTGCGGCGTCTTCGCCAAGAGCGACCTGCAGCCGCTCATCAATGAGGGTGTGTCCCACGCCGATCTGGCCGCCTCGGTGTTTCAGGCCGTCGTCAACCAGACCATTGCCGGGTTGGCCTGCGGTCAGCCCATCGAGGGGCGCGTCGCCTTCCTGGGCGGCCCGTTGCACTATCTGGGCTCCCTGCGTGAGGCTTTTCGGCGCACCCTGCAGGACAAAGTCACCGATTTCATCACGCCCGATCACTCGGACGTATTCGTTGCCATCGGCGCGGCGCTGCACGCGAGCGGCGAGGCGCTTCCGCTGTCCGAGCTGATCGACCGGCTGGACAACAATTTTGCGCTGGCCGCCGACATCCCCCGGCATCAGGCTTTGTTTACCTCCGCCGAGGACAAGGAGACGTTCCTCTCCCGCCACGCGCGTCACACGGCGGCCAAGGCCGACATCGCTCAAACCAGCGGACCGTGCTTCCTCGGGCTGGACGCGGGCAGCACCACCATCAAGGCGGCGCTGACCGACGACCAGGGCAGGCTGATCCACAGCTACTACGCGCCCAACCAGGGCTCGCCCATCCACGCCGCCATCGAGATGCTGCGCGAGTTGTACGGGCGCCTGCCGCACAACGCCTACATTGCGCGTGTGTGCTGCACCGGCTACGGCGATCTGCTACTGCGGCGCGCGCTCAACGCCGACATGGGAGAGATTGAGACGCTGGCGCATGTCAAGGCCGCGCAGGCGTTTGCGCCCGACGTGGATTTCATCCTCGACATCGGCGGACAGGACATGAAGTGTATGCGCGTTCACGACGGCGTCATTGATTCGATTCTGCTCAACGAAGCCTGTTCCTCCGGGTGCGGCTCGTTTCTCTCCACCTTCGCGCAGTCCCTCGGCCTGACCCCGGCCGCCTTCGCCCAATCGGCGCTGGACGCGCGGTCACCGGTCGATCTGGGCACGCGGTGCACCGTCTTCATGAACTCGCGCGTCAAGCAGGCGCAGAAGGAGGGCGCGGCGGTCGGCGATATTTCGGCCGGGCTGTCGTTCTCGGTCGTGCGCAACGCGCTGTATAAGGTTATTCGGATGAAAAACCCCGACGAGCTGGGCCAAACCCTGTTTGTGCAGGGCGGAACCTTTTACAGCGACGCCGTGCTGCGCTGCTTTGAGCTCATCACCGGACGCGACGTGGTGCGCCCCGACATCGCCGGACTGATGGGCGCGTACGGCGCGGCCATTCTGGCGCGATCGGCCTGGACCGGCGGGCACTCGAGCCTCCTGCCCTATGAACGGCTGGAGGAAGCGCTGCCGCTGACCACGCGCTCGGCACAGTGCAAGGGCTGTGAAAACGCCTGTAAGATCACCGTGTCCACCTTCTCGGGCGGACGGCGGCTCACCTCGGGTCTGCGGTGCGACCGCGGCTCAAGACTGGCCGACGGCGAGCCGGACGCTGTGGTCAAGGCGTTACCCAACCTCTATGAGTACAAGGAAAAGCGGCTGTTCGACTACGAGTCGCTGCCGCCCGAACAGGCCCCGCGCGGTGTCATCGGCCTGCCCCGGGCGCTCAATATGTTTGAAAACTATCCGTTCTGGCACACGCTTCTGACTCGGCTGGGGTTTTCTGTCAGGCTGTCGCGTCCTTCCGACCACGCGCTGTTCGAGAATGGCATGTCGACCATACCGTCCGAGTCGGTTTGCTATCCGGCCAAGCTCGCGCACGGGCACATTGTCGACCTGATCGAGTCGGGCGTGACAACGATATTCTATCCCTGCGTGCCCTATGAGCGCAAGGAGAACCCCGAGGCGGGTAACCACTACAACTGCCCGATTGTCACCTCCTATCCCGAGGTGATCAAGGCCAATATGGATCTTCTGTCACAACGGGGCGTCACCTTCCTGCACCCCTTCCTGTCGCTGCAAAACCGAAAGGTGCTGCCCGGCCTTTTGGCCAAGGCCTTTGCCGCTTACCGTGTCGGCCGCGCCGAAGCCAAACAGGCGGTCGACGCCGCCTTCGCCGAGATGGATCGCTTTCAGGCCGACCTCCGGCAAAAGGGGCAGGAGGCCATGGAACACTTGCGCGAGCATGGCGGCGTGGGCATCGTGCTGGCCGGACGGCCCTATCACGTCGACCGCGAAGTGCATCATGGCCTGCCCGGTCTGCTGACTTCGCTGGGATTCGCCGTGCTGACCGAGGATTCGGTATCGCATCTGGCGCGCGCGGCCCGTCCGCTGCGCGTGTTCGACCAGTGGATGTACCACACGCGGCTGTACGACGCGGCGGCGTTTGTCGCGACGCAGGACAATTTGGAGCTGGTGCAGCTCAACTCGTTCGGCTGCGGTCTGGACGCCATCACGTCCGATCAGGTACGCGATATTCTGGAAACCGGCGGCAAAATCTCCACCCTGCTGAAAATCGATGAGATCAACAATCTGGGCGCGGCGCGCATTCGTCTGCGCTCGCTGAAGGTGGCCATGGAGGAGCGGGCGCGCCGGAAAAAACGCGTCGCCGCTCCCCCGCCGCCCGATAAACGTGTCGAGTTTACCGCGGCCATGCGCGAGCAGCACACCATTCTGGCGCCGCAAATGTCGCCCATTCACTTCGAGCTGGTCGAGACCGTATTGCAGAAGGGCGGTTACCGCTGTATCGTTTTGCCCGAGGTCACGTCGCACGACGTCGAGGTCGGACTCAAGTACGTCAACAACGACGCCTGTTATCCGTCGCTGGTGGTCGTGGGACAGCTGATGGCGGCCATGCTTTCGGGGCAGTATGACCCCGACAACACGTCTATTTTCCTCACCCAGACCGGCGGCGCCTGCCGCGCGACCAACTATGTGGCCCTGATGCGGCGCGCGCTGCGTGAGGCCGGGATGCCGCAGGTGCCGGTCGTATCGCTGTCGATGGCCGGCCTGGAGAAAAACGAGGGCATGCGCTACACCGTGCC
>JAVBPF010000029.1:0-4253 GCA_031549735.1 Oscillospiraceae bacterium | reverse complement strand
CGCGTCGCTCCGCCCGGCAGACTCAGACGGATTTACCGGGGCGATACAGGGCTGTCGGCTCGTTCGGATAGTGCTTTAGGGCAAGTGGCCATAATTGTGTCGGGGTCGACACAATTATCAGGATTACAAACTCGCCAATCGCGCGGCCAGCGCCAGGGTCAGGGCGTTGTGGAAACAATGCAGCAGCACCGCGCACCACAGTGTGCCGGTCCAGGCCCGCACGCCGGCGAACAGCGCTCCCAGCAGGGTAAGCGGCAACAGGGCCTGGAAACTGAAATGGTACAGCCCGAAGAGAAGGCTTGTCCACACGATGGCCGAGGCCAGCCCGCCGGCGCGGCGGAACGCGTCCAGGCCCATCCCCCTGAAGGCCAGTTCCTCCATGAACGGCCCGACCAGCACGACGAAGACGAGGAGCACGAGGCGTGTGCGGGAGTCGACGAGGTTGTTGAAAAGGAGGAGTTGCACATCCTGCGCTTCGGGGCGATACACCCACCCGACCCAGGCATAGATCCTGGCGAGCATGGCGTGGTTGATGTTGTTGAACCAGAGGAGAAGGGGGTAGACGGCGGCATAGGCGGCCAGGGACGCGGGCCACGCCCACCAGCGCCCGGCGCGGGTGATGCCGGTCTCCGGCCAGGCGTTGTCGCGGTACCGGATAAGCCAGATCAGGTAGGCGAGGAGGACGAGCTTGCTGGCGAGAACGGTGAGGACATACTCGTCCGGCCCGGTGAAAAAACCAAGCCCCAACAGGAACTGCAGCAGAACGAGGACGACGATGTTGACCGCCAGGAAACGGACGAGGTCCCGGACGAGGAAGCCTTCGGAGGCGGCGGGGAGATTCCACGCGAGTTGTTCGAAGCTGTTCGACCTGTTTGCCAAGTAATTTTCCTTGACCCCGCCGACTGTTTGACTATGCTAACCCTTCTTGGATTTGGTGGCGTCTGTCCCATGACCGATGCGCACGCTTCGGTTGCTGCTCAGTTCTCCACATTCCAATCCCACCTGTCAAGACGTTCGTCAGGGCGGCGTAGCCAAACGGTAAGGCAATGGTTTGCAAAACCATCATTAACCAGTTCGACTCTGGTCGCCGCCTCCAATTTTTCCCAAGTCACCGTCTGTTGTCGAGCATCCCGAGGAATTCTCCCGGGGAAATGATTCTCCCATCCAAGAGTTCGTCTTTCAGATCGAGCAAGTGGACATCACCCGAGACCAGCCAATCCACCTTTGCTTGCCGGGCAAGGTGGGCGAAAACCGCGTCCGAGGCATCCGCCAATCCTTCTATCGCCTCCGAGGGATCTGATACGGCAAACGTTTCGGCATAGGGAAGGATCTCGGCCAAGAGTACTTTCACCTCATCCGGTTCCAGACGAAATTTAGGGTACGACAGAACCCGAATGAGTTCTGCCGCAGTCTCCCTGCACACTACCGGGACAAACAACTCCCCCTGCCAAGCCATTCGCAGCCTCGACAAACGCCCCTTGGCGAATAACAGCGCCGACACTAGACAATTCGTGTCCAGTACCACCCGCAAGCGGATCACCGTTTGCCCCGCCGCGCCCAGGTGATGGCATCGGCCACATCGGCCTCGCTGATGTCAAGCTCGGCCAACTTTTCCCTCACTGTATTCGCCGGATTGATGTGCACCGGGGTGAGGACAATGCGCTCTCCCTCGGTCGCGACTTCGAAATATTCGACCTTGCCCAGCCGACTCACGACTGCCTTGGGAAGCGTAAGTTGGTTTTTACGAGTCAGTTTGGCCAACATGGGGACATCTCCTTGAAACAAGGAAACAATGGTTCCTTGTTTTCAGTATATCCCTTGGTGTGAAAAACGCAAGTCGCCATAATGACGGTGGCGTGGCAAAACTTCCGCAATCAATTAATAATGATTACTTCCAATACCCTTCGCATGTTCTTCCCGCTTAGACAGTCCAAGGCCATCCCGACACATCTGCCTGTCCCCGGACCGGAGCAGTCCTCCATCGAGGAGTTGCCGAAAGCATTGGGCGCAGTGCTTCACATTCACCGTAATTTTTATGTTTTTTTCGAAGCGAGTTGGAGGATTTTGTTGTACCATTCCCCGCGTAGCGCCCGGACAATGCTCGAGCGCTTTGTCAGCCCCGCTAGCACAAGTCGACTATGTGAGGTAGGCAATGAAATACCCTCTCGCATTCATACTTGCTCTGGGTTTTGTCGCCGGGTGCGCGGCACCTCCCTCCATTCCCGTGGTCGGCGCCTATTTTCCCGACTGGCTTTTCTGTATCGCCGCCGGGGTGGTGCTGACCGTCATTGTCCGGGCGATATTGATTTGGTGCCGGGTTGAACGTCTTCTGGGACCGCCCGTGCTGGCGTATCCCACGCTGGCGGTGCTCTTTTCCCTGCTCACCTGGTTGCTTTTGTTCAAGTGAGAGTCTGTCGCTGAATTGTGCCTCGGCGCGGTATACGGCGTCGAAAGTCCGCTCTCGGGATCGTTTTTTGCCATACCCGGTCAAAAACCGACTCCGCCGCCTTTGTTCTTGATTCGGCGACCGGCTCTGAGTGGGTGTTCTTAAAAGCCGTTTCGCCGTGCCATACTGCGTCAAAATCGCTTCTCGGCGTATTTTTCGGCCATAACCACGGGCCAAAAAATAAGCCTGCCAGCAATTTTTCCTTGTCTGGCACGGCGACCCGGTTTTTAAGAACACCCACTGAGTCGAGAAAGGCGATAATGGCCGCTTCAAAAATCAAAAGCCTTTTGTCGAAATTGCTGTTTCTCGTTCTGGTCCTGGGCACGCTCGCAACGCTCATATACGTGATTTGGCGCCTCGACACCTCCCCCCGCACGGACGACGCCTACGCCTATGCGGACACCATCAGCGTTGTGCCCGAGGTCAGCGGACGCATCATAACGCTGCCTGTGCGCGACAACCAGGCGGTAAAACGCGGCGATCTGCTGTTGCAGATCGACCCGCGACCCTTTGAAAAGGAACTGGCGCGGGCGCAGGCCTCCCTGGTGGCGCTGGACAGGCAGATCGAAACGGCGCGCCGCCTCACCACGGCGCAGCAATACAACGCCGACTCGGTTCATGCCATGGTGGAACGGGCGCGCGCCACGGTGACGCAGACCACCGACACCCTCAACCGCATGATCCCGCTGCTGGAACCGGGCTACATTTCGGCGGAGGAGGTGGATCTCGCGCGCAGCGCCCAAAAGAAGGCGGAGGTGGATCTTGCGGCCGCGGAATTCCAGGCGCTGCAGGCGACCGCCGCCGTGACCGACGTCGAAGCGCTGCTGGCGCAACGCGATGTCGTCCAGGCGGAAATCGACCTGGGACAGCTGCGGCTGGAAATGGCCACGGTCACGGCTCCCTTCGACGGCCGGGTGGCCGCGTTGAAAACGACGGTGGGACAATACGCGTCCCCGCTCAAGCCGGTGTTCACCCTGATAGACACGGAACAGTGGTACGTTGTCGCCAATTTCCGGGAGATCGATCTGCACAACGTCAAGGCCGGCGTTCCGGTCACCGTGTACCTGATGAGCGATGTCGGGCAAAAATTCCGGGGAACGGTCGACTCCATCGGCTATGGCGTGCTGCCGGAGGACGGCGGCGTGGTGCTGGAGGGGCTGCCGCGCGTGCAGCGGAGCGTCAACTGGGTGCGCGTCGCCCAGCGCTTTCCGGTCAAGATCAAGGTTGAAAACCCCAATCCGGAGCTTTTCCGGGTCGGCGCCTCCGCCGTGGTGGTGCTGAACCCCGAATCCGCCGCCGAAACGGCGCGACACTGAGACGCTGTTTTTTACGCCGTCTGAAGTGCTGTTTTTGAACACGGTCCGACTAGGAGCGATCAGCTGATATGATTCATCAGCCGTTTCAAAATATGGGGGAGTTCCTGCGCGCCGAACTCGCCCCTTCGCCCATCAGGTGGGGGTTCACCTGGCGGCTGGTATTGACCGGCGCTCTTGTCATCATCATTTCGACCGGTTGCCATATTCCCTATATGGCTCTCTCCCTCATAATAGTGTTCTATACGATCCAGAGCAACTCCCTGTTCACCCGCATTGCGGGCATCTTGATCATCGGCAGTCTGCCCATCGCCGTGTCGTCTGGCATCCTTATGCTGCGCTATACCTATGACTATCCTCTTTTGCGCATCCTTTGCGGCTCCGCAATCTTTTTTGTCAGCATGTATTTCATACGCATTTTGAAGATTGGCATCGCATTCCTCGGCGTCGCCCTGGTGGGCATCTATGTCCAGACCTACGCGGACATGACCGAC
>JAVBPF010000076.1:0-10421 GCA_031549735.1 Oscillospiraceae bacterium | reverse complement strand
AGCTAATTGATTACATGGATTACTACAACAACCACCGCAGAAAGGAAAAGCTAAAGGGCTTGCCGCCTGCATTGCACAGACAACAAGCCCTTCAGGTCGCCTAATGAAATATTTGTCTAACTTTTGGGGTTCACTTCACTGTCCGCTCTTTCTTCTCTATCCATTCACTCCGCACAGAGGAGTGGTTTAGGCAGGCTCAGAGCTGTCCATTGTTCCGGCCTCCCGCCGCATTCTCTCCTCAACTTCCTCCGGCGTAATCGGAAACCTCTTGTTCAGCACCAGATCGAACTTCGCCAACGCATAATCGAGCTGCTCAGTAGTATGCGTCGCCATATAGCTGGTGCGCAGTATAGACTCACCCATCGGGACGGCCGGCGCGATGACCGGATTGACATAGACGCCCTCGTCGAGCAGCGCTCGAGTCACCGCAAAGGTCCGGTCGTCAAAGTAGGTGGCAATCGGAATGATGGGCGCTTTGGAGTCCCCGATTTTAAGACCCAACTGCTTGAGGCCTCGCCGCATATACTCGGCGTTTTCGTTGACGCGGTGCGCGAGCTCGGGCTCCTTTTTAAGGATGTCCAATGTCGCGATGACGGTAGACACGTTGGCCGGTGTCATGGACGCACTGAAAATGAAGGGCCGGGAATTGTGCTTCAAAAAGTCAATGACACGAAAGTCTCCCGCCACAAAGCCGCCCAAGCTGGCAAAAGCCTTGCTGAACGTGCCCATATACAGATCGATCTGGTCGGTCATGCCATAATACTCGCCCACGCCGCGCCCAGTCTCGCCCATGACGCCCGCGCCGTGCGAATCATCGATCATCACCCGCGCGCCATATTTTTTCGCCAAACGAACGATGTTGGGCAGGTCGGCCAGATCGCCCTCCATCGAGAAGACGCCGTCGGCCACAATGAGTTTGCCCCGGTTGTCGGGACAACGCGCCAGCAACGCCTCCAGCTCTTCCATATTGTTGTGCCCGTATTTAATGACTTTGGCAAAGCTCAGGCGCGCGCCGTCGACCAGCGAGGCATGGTTGGCGCGGTCGCAGTACAGGTTGTCGTGCATCGAGCACAGCCCGGCCAGAATGCCGAGGTTGGTCTGGAACCCTGTGGAAAAACTCATGGCCGCCTCAAAACCGAAGAAATCGGCCAACTGCCGTTCCATCTCGTTGTGTATGGTGAGCGTTCCGTTTAAGTAGCGGGAACCGGAGCAGCCCGTGCCGAACTGTTCAATGGCCTCCCGCGCCGCCTCGATGGCGCGCGGGTCGCTGGTTAGTCCCAGATAGTTGTTGGAACCCAGCATCACGGTACGGCGGCCGTACATGGTCACCTCCGCGTGCTGCTTGGACGAAATTTCGTGAAAGAACGGGTAGATGCCCGCCTGCCTGGCGTCTTCCGCCCGCGTATAGGCATAACACTTCTCAAAAATATCCATTTTCATCCTCTTCCCCCGGTGATCCGTTATGTCCCTCCGCCATCACCGGTTGGCAGAGGGGAAAACACTTCCATTGGATGCTCCCCACGCGATATTGTAGCACGTCCATCGGCAGGGCGCAAGTATCGTGCCCTGCATGGCAACCGTCAGAATGCAAGGGCTCGGTCGCCGCCACATCGGCCGGACAGTTGACTCTATGCGCTTTTTCGGGACAACATGACACGGGATACCAGGAAAAGCACCGAGGACCCCGCCAGCAGGACAAGCGGCCAGGCCAAAAGGCTTTGTGCCAGCAGTCGTCCCACCAAACCGAGCGCTCCGGGCAAAAGCGGAATCATACTGCCCACCAGCGCGGCGCACACCAGCAGTACAGAGGCCACCATCCCCGCAAGCGACAGGCGGCGCGCGGCTTGCCACCGAACCGGCTCCAAAAAGAAGGCCGCCGCCAGGCATACGAATGTGAACGCGATGAGTATAAACCGAAGCGACAAAAGCGTCCCCACCATGTCGCGGGCACCGGAAAGCATGGCTTCGGTTTCTTCCGAGCTGATCACGACAGAAAAAAACTCGGTTCCCGTTTCGAGCGCGACTGCACCCAGTCGTGCGTCGACCGCGTTCCGCCACTGTTCGGCGACCGATTGTGTGGTGAACGTCGGGGGCCGGTCGGATTGTCCGGTCAGATAGGCGAGCGCGCCGGGCAGGTTTTCACGTATCAGCGTCTCGGCCATTTCGCGGGACAGCCCAAAGGCCGTTGCCTCCAAAATCTGCCCCTGATAGGATCCGCCCAACCAATCGGCCTGCTGGAACCAGAGATCACGATAGTCCACCATCAGCGTATAGATAAGCTCCTCATATTCATCCCTGTGCAGGGATCTGAACCACTCGTAATAGCTGTCCTCCCGTGTCGCCGTACCCAACAGCATGCAGAAAGACAGCGTTACGAAAAGGCTCGCTCCAAACAGTATGGCGCACAAAAACGCGCAAGCGCGCCTGAACCGCGCCGTCCCCTTTTCCTTGGGCGGCGGTACCTCAAACGTGAACACCGCATCCCCGTCATCGGCAAAAGCAAACTGCACCGGATCAAGCTCTCGCGATTGCTCCAGTAAGGGTTTGTCGGGCATACACAACTCCTCCTCATCGGCAGGATTCGCTCGGACGCCGTCGTTGACAGGCGGCAAGTCCCGCTCAATGCCATTTTACCGTAACCTTCACGAGTTTTCAACCCGCGGCAATTGTATCCTCAGTCAGAACGCCCGCCCGCGAGCCTCGCATTTCGTTTGTGTTTTGCCCGTCGGTTTTGTATAATGGACGAAAAGAACACTCGGAGGTACCTATGACAGAGTTGTCCGGCGCGCCCTCTTCCCGCTTGAACGACAAGCAACAGCAGGCCGTTCTGAACACAGAGGGTCCGCTTTTGATCCTGGCCGGCGCGGGCAGCGGCAAGACCACCGTGCTCATTGAACGCATCGCCCAAATCATCCGCAAAGGCACACCCCCCTGGAGTATTTTGGCCATTACCTTTACCAACAAAGCGGCCGGTGAAATTAAAGAACGTCTGCGGGGTTTGCTGGGTGAGACGGGAGACGATGTCTGGGCATCCACGTTTCACGCGGCCTGCGTGCGTATGCTGCGCCGCGACGCCGACAAGATCGGCTTCTCGTCCTCTTTCACCATCTATGATGCCGACGACTCCACCCGTCTCATCAAGGAAATCATGCAGGCCGAACACATCGACACCGACCGCATTCACCCGAAGGCCGTGCTGTCGGCCATCTCCAATGCCAAGGACAGGATGCTCACGCCTTATGGGTTTGAAAAGGCCTACGCCAACGAGAGCGACTTCCTGCTGACGCGCGTGATGATTGTCTACAAGACCTATCAGAAGCGCCTGAACGAAATGAACGCGATGGACTTCGACGATATCATCTTTCACACCGTACGGCTGCTGCAAAACAACGACGAGGTGCGCGCGTATTACCAGAACAAGTTTCGCTATGTCCTGGTCGACGAGTATCAGGACACCAATCAATTGCAATACCGGCTGGCATCGCTGTTGGCGGCCAAATGGGGCAACTTCTGCGTGGTGGGCGATGACGACCAGAGCATCTATAAGTTCCGCGGCGCCACCATCGAGAATATTCTCAATTTCGAGAAACAATACCCGGACGCCACCGTCATTCGGCTGGAGCAGAACTATCGCTCAACTTCCCGTATTTTAGAAGCCGCCAACGGCGTCATCAAAAACAACCGCGGACGCAAGGCCAAGACGCTCTGGACGTCCAATCTGGAGGGTGAGCAGATCGACTGGTACGCGGCGCAGGACGACCGGTCGGAGGCCGACTTTATCGCGCAGACCATCTTGAACGGCGTGGCGGCCGGGCGGCGGTTCAAGGACTATTGCCTGCTCTACCGGATGGGCGCGCTGTCCAACCGGCTGGAGGAATCGCTGCGGCGATGCGGCGTGCCCTATCGTATTTTTGGCGGCCTGCGCTTTTTCGACCGGGCCGAGGTCAAGGATGTGCTGGCCTATCTGCATGTGCTGCGCAATCCGAACGACGACGTGCGCCTGACGCGCATCATCAACACGCCGGCGCGCGGCATCGGCGCCCGTACCGTTGAAACGATCCAGGCCATTGCGGCGCAGGAGGGGCGCTCGATGTACGCCGTGCTGCTGGAGGCCGGTCGCTACGCCGACCTGGGACGCGGTCACAAATCACTGGCGTCCTTTGCCGAGAAGATGGAGTCCCTGCGGCAGGAGGCCATGACGCTGACCCTGCCCGAGCTGTACGATCTGACGCTGACCCGGAGCGGCTACCTGACCGCACTGGAGGCCAAGGACGACTTTGAGGCGCGCGGGCGCATTGAGAACATACTGGAGCTGAAGAGCAGCATCGAAAACTACGTCACGACCGCCGAAGCGCCCACGTTGAGCGGATTTCTGGACGAGGTGTCGCTGTACACCGACATCGAGCGCTACGATGAGAACGCCGACGCCTGCGTGATGATGACGATGCATGCCTCCAAGGGGCTCGAGTTCCCCGTCGTTTTCCTGACCGGAATGGAGCAGGGCATTTTCCCCTCTACATACCGCGTGATGGACGAGAGCGAGATGGAGGAGGAGCGGCGGCTCTGCTATGTGGCCATCACTCGTGCCCGTGAGAAACTGTACATCACATCGGCGCGCCAGCGCATGATGTTCGGAAAGTCCAACTACAATCCCGTATCCGATTTCGTCAAGGAGATCCCTGCCGCCTGCCTGCACCAGATCGGAGCGGAGAGCGAGCCGGGACGCCGCGCGAGCGGTTCATCGACCGGGTCGTCCGGCCTGAGTGATTCCTTCGGCGCAAGTCCCGGAACCCGCCGCACCTCGGCGCAAAGCACGGCACAGTGGGGCGCCGTCCCGAAAAGCACGCCCGCGCGCAAGACGGATGCGCTGTCTCTCAGCTTGGGCGACGCCATTCGACACAAAGCGTTTGGAGACGGGTTGGTCATAGCGCTGCATCCGATGGGCGGCGACCAGTTGGTGGAGATCGCCTTCAACGACGTCGGCACCAAAAAGCTGATGCTGAGCACCGCCAGCAAGTTCTTGGAGAAGAAGTAGAAGTCACGTTATTAGAGGTAGTGTTTTCGAAAAGAACATATGGCATGGCCACGATTTTTCGCCCCGCACCCGTTACGGTGTGGGGCGCTTTTGTTATTGTCCGAACCGCGCACAAACCAGCCGATTCACCGTGAAAATCTTTCCTCCCTTTGCGTATATTCTCCGTCCCACGGCAAACAATAGGGACAAATCCAAAAGGAGGAAATCATGTTGAAACGTAAAATCATCCCGCTTGTTCTGGCTTTCTCCCTTCTTCTGTCCCTTATGCCCGGCGCGTTCGCGGCGACCGAGGACAACGTTCTGCCCAACATGGCCAGCTTCTCGGTGATATCGGTGGGTGAAAACGAGGTCTGCTTCACGCAGGCAGATTTTCTGGAGCATGTGCCGAGCGGGCTGACGCTGGACGGCATCATCGTAGGTTCACTGCCTGACGAGGCGATCGGCACCCTCTGTTTCGGCGGACGGGAACTGATGATCGGCGAAGCCCTGACCGCCGACTCTCTGAGTCAACTCACCTTCCGGGTCGAGACCACCGAAACCGCCGTGACGCAGTTCGATTTCCTGCCGGTGTTTTCGACCGGTGTCGGCACCGAACTGGTCACGGTCGATCTCCGTCTGCTGGCACAGGAAAACCGCCCGCCCGTCGCCGAAAACATGGAGTTTGAGACCTACAAGAACATGGCCGTTACACATCATTTTAAGGGACATGATCCCGACGGCGATGAGCTGGTCTACAAAATCACCAAGAAGCCCAAGCGCGGCGAGGTGGAATTGCTGGACGACGGCAGCTTCACCTACACGCCCTTCAAAAACAAAACCGGCAATGACAGCTTCACCTATGTGGCCACCGACAAAAACGGCAACGAATCGGCCGCAGCCGAGGTCAACATCAAAATTGACAAGCCCGCCAAAAACATCGATTACGCCGATATGGAGGACGACGCGGGCAACTTTGCCGCGACCAAGCTGGCCGAAGCCGGGATCTTCATCGGCGAGCGGGTGGGCAATCAGTACTTCTTCCGTCCCGAGGCCACGGTGAATCGCGGCGAATTTCTGGCCATGGTTCTGGCGCTGGTCGGTGAGACCGACATCGCCCCGGTCAGCAAAACCGGTTTTGCCGACGACGACCTGATCCCCGCCTGGGTCAAGCCCTATGCCTCGGCCGCATTGAAAGCCGGCATCATACACGGCGCGGCCACCTCCGACGGCCGCAAAGAATTGCGCGCCACCCAGGACATCACGCGCGCCGAAGCCGCCGTGACACTCAACAACGCGCTGAAAATCGTGGATGTCAGTGCCGCCGCCGGATTCTCCGACTGGGAGGCCGCCCCGGCGTGGAGCCAGCAGGCCGCTCTGAATGTAAGCACGGTGGGCATTATTGAGCTCAACGCGGACGGAGAGATGGAATTCGACGGTACCATCACGCGAGCCGACGCCGCCGAGTTGATGTTGAACGCTTTGAAATTCCAGGACGCGAACAAACCGAAAACCGGATTATTCGCCTGGATTTTCGGATAAGCGGGGATCCTTGACACATCAGATTACGAAGCCCCAGGGTTCGGCTTGCACCGAACTCTGGGGCTTTTCCCGTATTCCGCTGACCGCCGTCAGGCTCATTGCTCGCTATCCGACAATTGACCAATCCGCAAATCGGAGGCCGAAATGGGGATCAAGTAGGGGTTGACTGTGTCATTGACCAAACGTACCGTCCGCTGCGGATCCGCCAAATAATAGACCTTGTTGTCATAGTGAACACCCGCTGTTCCAGGCAACGTGTGAAACTTGAGACCATTTTCATCACACTGCCAAAAAAGCTGGAGCAGAGACAGGAGCTCATCGGTTGTGAGATCGGTCTGTACCGAATGGAAAACAATATCAACAAGCTCCTCCAGACGAACAACCGCTTTCCCTTGAAGCAATTGCTGCGCCATTTGGGTCAAGAATTGCTGTCCCACTTCAATGCGCCGCAAATCGCCCTCTTCATAGTGGCGATACCGAAGCATTTGCAGTGCCTGCGCCCCGTCAAGGTGTTGTATGCCTACATTCAAATCAATGGTCAGTTTCTGATCCTTATCTCGATAAACCATGCGTTTCGGAACATCAAAGTCGAGGCCACCCAGCGCATCCACCACACGAACAAACCCGTTCAAATCCAACAGGACATAGGCGTCGGGCATAAATCCGACGAGACCCTCCACCGACCTCTGAAGGGTCTTGACCTTGTCGGCTTCGGATACGTCATTGACCTTCCCTGCCACACCGGCCGCCATCACCTGCGTATCCCTGGGGATACTAAGAATCTCCACGGTGTGCTGCTGCTCGTCAAGCGTCGCCACCATGACCGTATCGGCGTAGTTTCCGCTGAAATCGATGCCACACAGCAAAACGGTAACTACCCCCTCTTTGCGCTGCGATGAATCAACAGTCTGCTCGCCCCCATCCCTTGTCGGGGCGGTCGGAAGAGACGGAGTATCCTTTGATATCCGGTTCAAAAGGAACAGTCCGCCGAGTACGAGAACGGACAAGCATATCGCGGTCCAACGCAAAACCATTTGCATTGCTGGTTGTTTCCGTGCACGGCCCGCTTGGTCAAGGATCGTCATACGTGTTTGCGACGGCATAACAATGGGCGTAAACGCCTCCTGTATTCTGTTCATAGGGAGCCTCCTAAATATACAACAGTCTGATTTCAAACCTCTGGTTCCAACGCCTGCCCGAGCGCCTTTCTGGCTCTCGCCAATCGGTTTCGAATCGTCGAGGCCGGGCAGGACAGCGCCTTGGCGATCTGATTCGTGCTCATTTCCTCAAAGTAGTACGCCCAAATGACCTGCTTGTCCCTAAACTTCAAGCGAGCCAACGCGGCATAGAGATCCAGATAGGGCGATAGTTCGGCATCCTGACCGGTCAGGAACTCCGCGGCCTCAAAGGGCATATTCTTTCGCCGCCAAGAGGACCTCAGCAGATTTCGACATTCGTTAGCCGTCACTTTCAACAGCCATGATTTGATGGCCTTCTCGTCCCGGGTGACATCACATTGAGTCATGGCTTTCAGAAACACCTTCTGCGATATATCCTCTGCGTCGGCGTAACACCCGGTATAGTACATCGCCAATCGGTAGACGTCATCGCCATAACATTCAAGCAATTGCATCACGAATTTTCCTTCCCTTTGTCAACACGGATTGAGCGCTCACATATACAATACAACACAAGGGAGCCAAATGTCTCAACAAAAAGCACTTTTCTGCACAGAAAAGTTGCCCGCCGATTTCTCAGCGGGCAACTCCAAAAGGAATGTCAAGTGGGTTGGCTAGACACAAAGCCTATAACTCAGTACTTCCCGTATGAATCGCCCGAAGCGATCGGGTAGCTCTCCTCGTCCGCTCTCACATGCATATCAATCTCAGGGATACGACGGCCGCCGGAAAGCCGGTTGTGGCCGCCCTTCAACTGGAACCGCCCCATCAGCTCCTCCAGAACGCCGGCCTGGCTGCTCATCTCTTCCGAGGCCGACGCCGATTCCTCAGCGGTGGCACTGTTCTGCTGAATGACCTGCGCTACCTGATCGATACCCGTATTGATCTGATCGATGGCCGCCGTCTGCGCCACCGAGGATTGGGCGATATCGGAAACGATCTGACTGGACTGATTGATCCCCGACACGATCTCACTTAGGGAACTGGATGTCTCGTTGGCAATCTGTGCGCCCAATTCAGCCTTTTCGATAGAGTTGGCAATGAGCGAACCGGTATCCTTGGCCGCAGCGGCGCTCTTGGCCGCCAGACTGCGCACCTCCTCGGCCACAACAGCAAACCCTTTGCCATGCTGCCCGGCACGGGCGGCCTCGACCGCCGCGTTGAGCGCCAAAATGTTGGTCTGGAACGCAATGTCATCGATCGCCTTGATGACGCGGGTGATGTTCTGGCTGGCCTCGTTGATCTCACCGACCGCCTGCATCATCTGTCCCATCTGCTCGCTGCCCTTCTCGGCATTGAGCTTGATGACATTGCCCAAATCGGCGGCGGCCTGCGCCTGATCGGCATTTTCCTTAGTCTTTCTGGCCACATCAGAGATCGATGTGGACAACTCTTCGACAGCGGCTGCCTGCTCGGTCGAACCCTGCGCCAATGATTGCGCACCGTCGGCGATCTGTCGGGCGCCTGACGATACCTGAAGCGTGGACCCGCTGATTTCTTCAAACATTTCGTTGAGATTGTTCACCATTTTTTGAATACCAAGACTCATACTGTCCTCCGGCGAAAGCACATCCACATTCACCGTCAGATCCCCGCCAGCCACTTGCGAGATACTGTTGTTGAGCGACATTATATGACCCAAATGTCCCATGAAGGCGCGGAGCACCCCTCCGGTTTCATCCTTGCTGGTAGAGTAACGCTCCATTTGCTGTATGAATGAAGCGTCATAGTCAAGCTTGCCCAAATTGGCCAGCTGTTCGGCACCTTGCGCCATGAGTCTCAACGGCCGGGTAATCATACGGGAAATGTAGATACACAGGAACAACGCCGCAATCGCGGTGATCAGCAGGAAAAGAAGCTGGAGCATAACCGCGCTGCTGCTCGTAGCATTATTGCCCTCCATAATTTCGTGGGACTGTTCAATTCGGAGATTCTTTACCTCGTTGAACGTGTCGGCCATGACAGTGATCGGCGCGGCGTGTTCCACCAACTGCTGATAGATACCGTCCGCATCCCCCGCAGTAGCCAGCGCACAGACATCGTGGATATAGTCCGTATAGTCTCCCACATAGTATGCGTATGACTCATCGAAGCGCGCGATGGCCTGTGGGTCACTCATGGTAGCGCGATAGCTATCCAAGGATCCTTTGGCCACAGACAGTGACTCGTCGAGAGACGCAATGGCGTCCTGCACCAACGCCGTATCGTCGATATGGATCGCCATATCCCGAACAAGAATACGTTGATGCGCCATCTCCTCATTCACTTCGGAAATGGTAACAATAGGCTGCAAACCGAATTCGAACAACTCGGTGTCTTTGGCGGATATGTTGGTAATGCTGCTGATGCCGACCACTCCAACCAAAATGGCCAGCGCGGTCACAAGCGCAAATCCCACAATAAGTTTGACTCTTACATTTAGATTCCTCATAATTTTCTCCCATTCTCTCAGTTTTGCGCTTCCTGCAAAGCGGGGCATCACAGGCAGACGGGTAATGTGGACGGAGCCGGTCATAGGCCCTGCCGCGACTTCCTTATTTATACAATCGCTCTGTGGCCGAGCCGTTTTGGACAGAGGGTCATTGCTATGTTTATCGAAAGATTGATGACAAAGTTGAGCGCGTCGGGTGCTTACGTAACATATATTTTTTCTGGACGCAGTGTTTGGGAAGGCCTCCCTTTTCCATTCG
>JAVBPF010000115.1:0-11840 GCA_031549735.1 Oscillospiraceae bacterium | reverse complement strand
GAACCGGCGCGGATGCTGAAATAGGCGGCGTAGAAGGCCTTAGGTTGGTGCACCTTGTACCAAGCGATGCGGAAGGCCATCAGCACATAGGCCGCAGCGTGGGCTTTGGGGAACATGTACTTGATTTTCTTGCAGGAGTCTATGTACCACGCGGGCACGTCATGACCGCGCATGGCCGCCTCCCATTCGGGCGTCAGTCCCCTGCCCTTTCGCACGCTCTCCATGATGGTGAAGGCCATTTTGCGCTCCAGACCCTTGCCGATCAAATAGAGCATGATGTCGTCGCGCACACAGATGACCTCGCCCAACGTGGCCACGCCTGTTTTAATCAGTGTGGCGGCGTTGTCCAGCCAGACGTCGGTGCCGTGGGACAGACCGGATATGCGCAGCAGCTCGTCAAAGGTGCTCGGCTCGGTAGCCAACAGCATCTCACGCACAAACCGAGTGCCGAATTCGGGGATGGCGCAGGCGCCGGTCACGCCCAGCACCTTATCATTCTCAATGCCCAGCGCCTTGGTTGAGCGGAACAGGCTCATGGTCGCGGGATCGTTGAGCGGTATGGTTGTCGCCGGAACGCCGGTCAGATCCTCGAGTCGGCGGATCATAGTGGGGTCATCGTGCCCCAGCAGGTCGAGCTTGAGCAGGTTTTCCTCGATCGAGTGATAGTCGAAATGCGTAGTGATGATGTCGCTGTCGCGCTTGTCGGCCGGATGCTGTACCGGACAGAACTCGTTGATTTCCCGGTCTCGCGGCAAGACAATCAAACCTCCGGGGTGCTGCCCGGTGGTGCGCTTGACCCCCACCAGACCCAGCGCCAGCCGGCTGACCTCGGACTGTGAGGCCGTCCGTCCGCGCTCCTCCAGGTACTTCAACACAAAGCCGCGCGCGGTCTTTTCGGCGACGGTGCCGATGGTGCCGGCCTTGAACACATTGCCCTCACCGAATAGGGTGACGGTGTGCTGGTGGGCGCGGGTTTGATACTCGCCTGAAAAGTTCAGATCGATGTCCGGTTTCTTGTCGGCCTCGAAACCAAGGAAGGTGGCGAAGGGGATGTCGAAACCGTCACGTATCATTTCGTACCCGCAATTCGGGCAATCCATTGGCGGTAGGTCGACGCCGCATGGTACCGGCGGCGGATCCGGGAAATCAGAATAGCAGCATACCGGACAGCGGTAATGCGGCGGCAGGGCGTTCACTTCGGTGATGCCGGACAGGTAGGCCACAATGGATGAGCCGACCGACCCGCGCGAGCCGACAAGGTAGCCGTCGGACAGCGACTGCGCCACCAGCTTTTGCGCGATCATGTAGATGATGTCGTATTTCTTGTTGATGATGGATTCCAGCTCAATGTTCATGCGCTCTTCCAGCAGAGGCGGCAGGTTTTCTCCATACAGCTCGTGTGCGCGCTTGTGGGTCAAATCGCGCAGCTCCTCGGCCGAGCCCTCTATGCTCGGGAAATACTCTCCACTCCGTACCGGCTGTACCTGTTCGCACCACGAGGCCACTTCGCCCGGCGCATCGACGACCACGGCGCGCGCCTGATCCAGGCCCAGATAGGCAAACTCGTCCAGCATCTCGTCGGTCGTTTTGAAGTAGAGCGGCAGCGAGCGGTCGGCGTCGGTCATGCCTTTGCCGGCCAGCAAAATGGATCGGTAGACCTCATCCTCGGGATTCAGAAAGTGCACGTCTCCGGTGGCCACCACCGGCTTGCCCAGCTCCTGCCCCAACCGCACGACTTTCTCATTCAGCGCGCGCAGGGTGTCAAAATCGGGCACGATTTCCTTCTGCACCATAAAGGCGTTGTTGCACAGCGGCTGAATCTCCAAATAGTCATAGAATGAAGCCAACTCACGGAGTTCTTCCCACGACTTCCCCTCCACCATGGCCGAAAACACCTCGCCCCGCTCACAGGCCGAGCCGATGATGATGCCTTCGCGATATTCAGTCAACAATTCATGGGTCAGGTTGGGGTGGTAATTGAAGTGCTCCAGATGAGCCTTGGATACAAGAGTATACAGGTTTTTCAGACCAACTTCGTTTTTTACCAGCAGGATGATATGGTGATAGCGCTGTCTGCCGGAAATTACCTTTCCGGTCAGATAGCCCTCGCAGCCATAGATCACCTTTATGTCGTTGCCGTCCTTGACCGCTTTCTGGCGGGCGGCCATCGCGTCGGGGAAAGCGTGAATGACGCCGTGATCGGTGATGGCAATGGCCGGGTGGCCCCAGGCGGCCGCCTGCATGACGGCGGCCTTGACGTCGGTCGTGGCGTCCATGGCCGACATACGCGTGTGCAGGTGAAGCTCCACGCGGCGGCCGGTGGCCGTGTCCCGGCGTTTTTCCGGTTCGATGCGCACAATGCCGGATGGGTGAAACACCATGGCGCCGTCGCGGTCACGACGGTCGTATTCCATGCGCCCGCCCACGCGCACGTGGATGTCCTTTTTCAGGCGCTCAGTGAGTTTGTCCAGTTCCTGAATGTTCACAAACCAGTTGGCGCGCAGCGAGTCAGTGTTGTCGGTCATATCAAACATCACAAAAGCGCCCGAACCGTTTTTGGTCGGGCGAATGTCGACAGAAAACAAGCGGCCCTCCACAACGGTCTGACCGGTCATGGAAGCCGCCTCACGCATTGGCACGACATCCCCCTTGGGCGAACGCCCCCATAACAGTCCGGTTTTCGCCTTGGCCGCCTTTTTCTTTTCCACAACGCGGCGGTCGGGGCAAAAGACACTCACGCGGGAGAGTTGGAACAACGAGATCAGCCGCCGCTCCACGGTGTATAAAAAAGCGTCGTCCACCTGACGGGCGCTGTCCCGCAACGTCAGCTCCATACTGCGGCGGGACTTGGAGATACTCAGGCTGGCAACGGTCAGTCCGTTCAATATCGCCTCCTCGCCCAGATTGACCGGAAAGGCCGGAAACGTCTCCAGAAAACTCTTCTGTTCGCTCATGCGGTCGCTCCTCATTGTTATTCCAGTGTCTCCACCAATTCGCACAGGGAAGCCACCAATCTCTCCTGAGGGCATTTGCCCACAATCTCGCCGCGCAGGAAGAGCAAGCCCTCTCCCTGTCCCCCGGCAATGCCCACATCGGCCGCACGCGCCTCGCCCGGCCCGTTGACGGGACAGCCCATTACGGCGACGGTCAGCGTTTTGTCGCAATCGGAAAGCGCCCTCTGTGTCTGCTCAACCAGCGCAATCAGGTCGATCTGACAGCGGCCGCAGGTGGGGCAGGAGATGATTTCAATGCCGCTTCGGCGCAGACCCACCGCCTGGAGAATGTCCAGCGCCGTCTTCACCTCTTCCACCGGATCGGCTGTGAGCGACACGCGCAATGTGTCGCCGATGCCGTCCAACAGCAACGCACCGATGCCGACGGCAGACTTGATCCTCCCTTGCTCTACCGGTCCGGTCTCGGTGATCCCGATGTGCAACGGCGCGCCGGTCCGCTCGGCCATGCGCCGGTAGGCCGCTACGGTCAGCGGGACATTGCTCGACTTGAGCGATATACAGATGTCTTCAAAATCGAATTTTTGCAAAAGGTCGATCTGCCGAAAGGCGGCCCGGCAAATCGAATCTGCCGAAACGCCCGAGGCCTCTTCGATGTCACGCGGCAGCGATCCGGCATTCACACCAACGCGTATGGGTACGCCCGCTTGGCGGCAGGCGTCGGCCACAGCGCGCACGTGTGACTCCGAGCCGATATTGCCCGGGTTGATTCGGATCTTGTCGGCACCCGCCGCCACCGCCTCCAGCGCCAGCCGATAGTCAAAGTGAATGTCAGCCACAACGGGCAATGTGCCCTTCTCGCGGATGAGCGCAATGGAGCGCGCGGCCTCAATCGACGGTACGGCTACGCGCACCAATTGACAGCCGGCTTCCTTCAGACGAAGAATCTGATTGACGGTCGACTTCACATCAGTGGTGTCGGTGGTGGTCATGGATTGTACAACTACGGGCGCGCCGCCGCCGATGGTCAAATCACCGACCCGGATGGCGCGCGACGTTCGCCCGCTCACAGCGATACACCGAACAGGCGCAGGATATCGTTGAAGAACACGAAGATCATCAGTCCCATAAACAGCACAAAACCGGCAAAGTGAACATAGCCTTCGGCCTTGGCGGGCAGAGGCTTGCGTCGAATCGCCTCGACAAGCAAAAACAATACGCGTCCGCCGTCCAGCGCGGGCAGCGGCAGCAGGTTGACCACGGCCAGGTTGAGTGCGATGAGCGCCAGCAGATCCAGCACATTCAACGCTTTTGTGCTGACCGGCACGTCGGGCGTTTCAACAATGGTGTTCACCATACCGCCCATGCCGACCGGTCCCATCAGGTCGTTGACCCCGGCGTGACCGCCGATAAGCTCGCCCAGGCTGACCCAGACGACACGTACGTAATCGATGGATGTGAACCAGCCGTTTTTCAGCTTGTCGCCAAAGCCGGCCGTATGAGATGAGTACACGAGGCCCGAATGCTCGATGGTATTGCCGTTGGTCAGCTGGTAAGTCTGCTTGCTGAACGTGATGTCCCTGAGTTCCACCCGTTCACCGTCACGATTCAGCACAAACGTAAAAGGCCGACCCTTGCCCAGCTCGAGGAACATCTCTACGTCACTGGTCAGATAAATGGCATGGCCGTTGACTTTTTCAATGCGGTCGCCGACCTGAAACGTCCCGTCCTCCGCATAGGGGAAGCCAGCGCCGAAGTTGTCAATCACCGGTTCGGCCACTTTGGTCAGCGGCAGCGAGATGATGAGCAACACCAGAACGCCGATGAAGAAGTTCATGGCGGAACCGGCGATCAGGACAATGAAACGCTTCCAGCGCGGCGCATTTCCAAAGGCGTGTGGATCCTCCGACTCGGCGTCCTCTCCCTCCATCGCGCAGAAGCCGCCGATGGGCAGGGCGCGGATGGAGTAGAGCGTTTCGCCCTTTTGCTTCTTCCAGATCTTCGGACCCATGCCGATGGCGAACTCGTTGACGCGGATCTTGGACAGTTTGGCCGCGATATAGTGTCCGAACTCATGCACGGTGACCAGAACGCCCAGAATAAGAATCATGATGATGATGGACAGTACGATACTCAAATGTCAAAACTCCTTTGCCGCTTCGCGGGCCAACGCGTCGGCCCTGAAAATATCCTCCAAAGTGACCGCTTCCCGAACCGGGACAAGTTCAAGGGTACGTCCGACCATTTCGGGGATATCGAGAAAACCGATTTGTCCGGCCAGAAAGCGCTCAACGGCCACCTCGCTGGCCGCGTTCAAAACGGTGGGGGCTGTTCCGCCGCGGCGCGCCGCGGAGCGTGCCAGCGCCAGACAGGAAAATGTTTGCTCGTCCGGTTGCTCAAAGGTGAGCGTTCCCGTCTCAGCAAGATTGACCGGGCGGGTCGGAGAACAGGATCGCGCCGGATAGGTCAGCGCGAACTGAATCGGCAGGCGCATGTCGGGCAGACCAAGCTGCGCCATCGTGGAACCGTCTTTGTAGACGACCATGGAGTGGATAATGCTCTGCGGGTGCACCAGCACGTCAATGCGCTGTTCCGGCATATCAAACAGGTGCATGGCCTCAATGAGTTCCAATCCCTTGTTCATCAGCGTTGCCGAGTCAATGGTCACCTTAGCGCCCATCGACCAGTTGGGGTGCTTAAGCGCCTGTGCGGGCGTAACCGCGGCCAATTGTTCGGCGGTCCATCCACGGAACGGTCCGCCCGAGGCGGTCAGTACGATCCGGTCGACACTGGACGGCTCTTGACCGGACAGGCACGGGAATATGGCCGAATGCTCGCTGTCCACCGGCAGCACGGGCACTTTTTTCTCGCGGGACAGCGCCATGACAAGGTCGCCGCCGCACACCAGCGTCTCCTTGTTGGCCAGCGCTACGGGGATGCCCTCGCGCAGCGCGGCCAAAGTGGGCCGCAGACCGGCGATGCCGACCAACGCCGAAACCGCTATGTCAGCCTGCTCGGCGGCGGCTTCACAGAGACCATCCATACCGGACAGAACTTTTACTGACGTGTCGCGCAATCGGTTTCGAAGTTCAGCCGCGGCCGACTCCTCTTCCATGGCCGCCAGTTGGGGCGCAAACACCCGCGCCTGTTCTTCCATCAAATGGACGTTTCGGCGCGCAGCCAGCGCGACAACCGACAAGCCGAGGTGACGCGCCACTTCCAGTGTCTGCGTCCCGATCGATCCGGTCGAGCCGAGCACCGAAATGGCTTTGGGCGGCGCGGTCAAGAGACAAGCTCCGCCACATTGGGCACGAGCTCCGCCGCAAAGGGCAAAGCCAAATAGAGCATCGCGAAGGTCGGCGCGGCCAGAATCAGACTGTCCAGCCGGTCGAGCATACCGCCGTGGCCAGGCAAAATTTTGCCGTAGTCCTTGACGCCGAATTCCCGTTTACACAGGGAGAAGGTCAAATCGCCCATCTGCGCCGTCAGTGAGGACGCCGCCACGATACAGAGCATCAGAGGCCCGCTGAGATGTATGTCCTGCGATGTGATCAGCGGCATCACCCAGAGGTATACGGCGGCCAACGCCACGGCGCCGAGCAGCCCGCCCACAGCGCCCTCCACTGTCTTTTTGGGGCTGATGTCGGGCGCCAGCTTATGACGGCCAAACAGCATCCCGGCGAAAAGAGCGAATATGTCGGTGCCGAAGGCCGCGATGAAGGGCAGCAGAATGAGTTCCCGGCCGATCGGTAGCCGGTAGATATAGGTCAGGGAGGACAACGCCAGCGGAATGACGGTGGCGGCGAAAAGATGAACGAAAAGCGCCGAGGGCTTTTTCTCCGGATAACCGGACAACGCGTCGGCGAATAGCAGCAAAGCGAACAGGAAGCATCCGCCCAGCGCGACCACGAGTGACAAATTCAGCTGGACACACAGAACGAGGAATACGGCTAACAGAAGATCCTTGGCACAGGCGGCGGTGATTCTTTTTTCATAGGCCATGAGGAATTCGAACAGGCAAAGCGCCGAGGCCGCGATGATGACCAGCGGAAGCACCCAGGCCGGCGCGACATACAGAACCACAACCAAAACGGGAAGCAGGAGCAAAGCCACCAGTATCCGCTTGATCACGATTTCACTCCTCCAAACCGACGGTCACGATTTTGATAGGCCAGCAACGCCTTATCAAATTCGGCAGGCGAAAAATCGGGCCAAAGCACATCTGTGAAATACAGCTCAGCGTAGGCCGCCTGCCAGAGCAGAAAGTTTGACAATCGATACTCTCCGCTGGGTCGGATCAAGAGATCAAGCGAAGGCATGGATTTCGTGTCGAGCGAGTCGTCCAAATGCCGCTCGGATATATCCTCCGGAGACAGCGTCCCATCCCGAACTTGTGACCCCAGCGCGCGCGTAGCGCGCACGATTTCATCCCGACTGCCATAATTGAACGCCACATTGACCGTCATGCCGTCGATGCGATCCGACTTGCGGTCGGCCTCATCGGCCAGCGCCTTCAACTTAGGCGGCATCACCGAGAGTTCACCGACAAAACGGAGGCGGTAACCGTCTCTTTCCATTTTCTCCAAAGCTTCCAATAAATATTTGTTCAGAAGCTGCAGAATACCGGAGACTTCATCGGCGCTGCGCTTCCAGTTCTCAGTCGAAAACGCGAATACGGTCAGCGCCTCGAGGCCGATGTCCTTGGCGTACGTCGCGATACGGCGGAAGTTCTCGCTGCCGGCCATATGTCCGGCGGTGCGCGGCAAGCCGCGTTTGGCTGCCCAGCGACCGTTGCCGTCCATGATGACGGCCACATGACGGGGCAGTTTTGTGAGATCCAATGTGTCAGAGGTCTGATGCCTTCGTTTTTTGATCCACATTACACTTCAAGCAGTTCCTTTTCCTTGGCCGACACCAGTATATCGATGTCCTTGCAGGCCTTGTCGGTGAGCTCCTGGATTTCCTTCTCCATGTCCTTTTGGTCGTCCTCGGTGATCTCCGACTTTTTCTTCATGTCCTTAAACTTTTCATTGGCCTCGCGCCGGATGTTGCGCATGGCGATCTTGGCCTCTTCCGCATACTTATGCACCTGACGGGTCAGTTCATGACGCCGTTCTTCGGTGAGCTGCGGGAAAGTCAGCCGAATGATCTTCCCGTCGTTCTGCGGGTTGATGCCCAGATCGGACGCCAAAATGGCCTTCTCAATCGCCTTGAGCAACGACGCATCCCACGGCTGGATGGTCAGCATACGCGGCTCGGGCACCGCCACGGTGGCGATTTGCACGATGGGCGAAGGCGAACCGTAGAAGTCGACCGTAATGCGGTCGAGCACGCTTGCGTTGGCGCGTCCGGCACGGATGGTGGTGAACTCTCGTCCCAGTACCTCGATGGTTTTCTGCATCTTTTTGGAATAATTCTCCATAGAATCACTCATGACTGGCCAGCTCCTTTCCCACGATGGTTCCAATTTTTTGACCGAGAATCGCTCGGTATATGTTTTCGGGATCCTCAAGAGCAAACAGAAGCACCGGTATGTCATTGTCCATCGAAAGCGAGGCCGCCGTGGAATCCATCACGGCCAGATGACGCGCCAGCACCTCGTCAAAACTCACTTCGTCGAATCGCTTGGCATTCGGGTTTTTGGCCGGGTCGCTGTCGTAGACGCCGTCGATGTTCTTGGCCAGGAGGATGATGTCGGCCCCGATCTCGGCGGCACGCAAAACGGCAGCCGTATCGGTTGAGAAGAAGGGGTTGCCCAGACCGCAGGCGAAAACAACGACGCGTCCCTTTTCCAAATGCCGTACCGCCTTTGAGCGAACATAGGGTTCGGCGATGGCGCGCATCTCCAGCGCCGTCTGCACGCGGACGGGTACATCGCGGGCCTCCAGCGCGTCGGCCAGCGCCAGCGCGTTGATGACAGTGGCCAGCATGCCCATGTGGTCGGCGCGTGTGCGCTCCATGCGACCGTTGCTGTCTTTCAAGCCGCGCCAAAAGTTGCCGCCGCCTACCACAAGGCCGATCTCCACACCGGAGGCCACACACTTTGCAATGACGTCGCACACCGATCCGATGACATCGAAATCCAATCCGGTTTTTTTGTCGCCGGCCAGCGCCTCGCCGCTGATTTTCACCAGGACGCGCCTGTATATGGGTTTGTCCATCTGAGGCCCTCCGTTATTTGTGTTATGTTCTCTGGCTCTATGTTATTCTAATACAAAGTACACTTGAATGGAAGCCCGGCAAGTAAAAATAATCCGATTATGTCACCAGCGTTCACGGTGTACGCGCTCTGCGTCATAGCCGCCGCGGGGCGCCGGCTGCTCCGCCGGAGCGCCGACAGCGATGATGGAGAACGGCTGTACTTCTTGGGGAATACCCAGTAAACCACGTAAGTAATCCATTCGTTCCTCTCTCGGATAGATACCGCACCACGTCGTCGCCAGTCCGAGCGGCAAGGCGGCCAACAGGATGTTCTGTGAAGCGGCGGCGCAATCCTGCAGATAATACTCCCGCGCAATGCCGCTGGGGATTCGGCTGTCTGCGCAGACCACAATGGCGGCGCCCGCCGTTTTGAGCATGGCGGTGTGCGCCAGCTCCTGCGCGATTTGTTGGAGTACGGCGCGATCGGTGACGGTGATAAAACACCAGGACCGATTGTTGACCGCCGAGGGCGCCTCCATGGCCGCTTTCAACAGGACATCCAGTTCAGCGCGCGAAACCGCACGGTCAGACTTGAATTTTCGAATGCTGCGCCGTTTGGCTATGGCCTCAAGAACATTCACGGTTCAATCACCCCTTCGCCGTTTTTGAACATTCTACCACACCGAGGGAGGGAATTCAATGCAAAAGCCCGGCCGCCGGATGAACGCGGCGACCGAGCCTCCATTCACAGGTAAAGTGAACTATACCGCCTGGCGAAAGTATTCCTGCATCTTCAGCATGACATCCACCAGATTGGCATCGAATTGCGTTCCTGCGCCCTCCAAAATGATACCCACAGCCTTTTCATGCGAAAAGGGCGGCTTGTATACGCGCTCACTGGTCAACGCGTCATAAACGTCGACGACCGCCATGATGCGGGCCGAGAGCGGGATTTCACGGCCGGACAACCCGTCCGGGTATCCCTTGCCATCCCAGCGCTCGTGGTGGTAGCGGCAAATATCACGACAATGGCGCAGATAAGCGGAGTTGTCCTGAACCAGCATCGAGTCAATGATGTCGCTTCCAATGGTGGTGTGGGTTTTAATGACCTCAAACTCCTCCGGCGTCAGTTTTCCGGGCTTGAGCAAAATGTCGTCCGCAATACCGATTTTCCCAACATCGTGCAGCGGAACCGCCTTTACCATGATGTCGACATCCAGATCGCGCAATTCGTCCTCGAAACGCGGATCCATCACCAGCCGATTGACCATAATTTCCGCCAAATGCCGCGTACGCTTGACATGCTGTCCCGACTCCAGGTTGCGGTATTCAATGATATTGGCCATCGTTTCCAACATATTCTCCTTTGTCCGTGTCAGCTCCTGAACCTGCTCCTGCACGAGGCTCTCCAAGCTGTCCTGATAGACTTTGAGCGCGATGTGGTTTTTCACGCGCGCCCGCACCACTTCCACGTTAAAGGGCTTCGAAATGTAATCGACCGCGCCCGCGTTGATGCCGCGCGTCTCGTTTTCCTTGGCCTCGGCGGCCGTTATGAACATGACCGGAATACGCGAGGTCTGCTCGTTGGCCCGAATGACCTCCAACACCTCATACCCGTCCATCTCGGGCATCATGATATCCAGCAGGACCATGGAGGGCATTCGCTTGCAGTTGAAAAGATAATCAATGGCCGCAATGCCGCCGTCGGCTTGAAAGACATCATAATCCGCCGAAAGAATCTCTTCCAGAATCATGCGGTTGATATCTACGTCGTCCACGACCAATACCTGAGCTCTATCCAATCCCGTCACCCCCGGACCAGGCCGCCGACAGCTGCGCGATTTTCTGATCTGTCTCTGTCTTGGCTTCGGTCACCAGCGCAAAGGCCTGCATGATTTCATCGTTGGGCTGCCCATTGAGGATGATGCGCTCCAGAACGACCACGCGATCATACAACAGCTGCAGCGAAAGATTGGCCACAACGCCTTTCAGCGTGTGGACACTGGCTCGGGCTTTTTGCATGTCCAGATTCTCAAGATCCTGTCTGGCGTCATCAAACGCGCTGCCGGTCTGATAGCTGTTCAGGAGCTTGACATACAGTTTTTTGTTGTCCCTCAGCCGCTTCATCGCGTCCTCAACCACAATGTGCGGATTCAGCTGCGCAACGTCCAGTTCGATGACGCTTGGCGTCGTCACATTCTCGTTGTTGTTCAATGTTGGGGCCTCCCTACTCGCTTTATTTCCGGCAGATCTCCATAGAGTCTGCGAAACCTTTTGCCGCAGCATTCTTTCCTCCACCGGCTTACCCAAATGATCGTCAATGCCGGCGGCTCGGCACTCCTCGATATCTTCCTGAAAGACATTGGCCGTCATCGCGATAATGGGAATGGTCTTTGCCTCTTCCCTATCCATAGCGCGGATGAACCGCGTGGCCTCCAGCCCGTTCATCACCGGCATTTGGATATCCATCAGGATTAAATCGTAGGTATCCGGGTGAGCGGCGAACATTTCGACCGCTTCCTGTCCGTTGTTGGCAATGTCGAAACGCAGGCCGGTATCCTCCATCAGCGACGTGATGATTTCCTGGTTGATTTCCACGTCCTCTACCAGCATCGCGCGGTAGGCGGACAGGTCGGCCTTTACGACACGTTTCGCGCTGTCCCGATCTGCCGCTACAACACCGCCCGTCGTATAGTTGATGGCATCCAGCAGACGGGATGGAAACAGCGGGTTGGGCACAAACCGACC
>JAVBPF010000081.1:0-35409 GCA_031549735.1 Oscillospiraceae bacterium | reverse complement strand
GAGCTTTCCTATAAGAAGCTGCTCCGTGGGATTGTCAACGCCTTTGACCACCTCCCGCTGCGGGATATCCCACGCAAACCGCGCATTGGTCTGGTGGGCGAGATTTTGGTCAAGTATCACCCCGACGCCAACAATCATGTGGTCGACGTCATTGAGAAGGAAGGCTGCGAGGCCGTGGTGCCGGGCATGCTGGGCTTCATCCAGTATTGCTGCATCAACGAGGTCATCCGGCACGAGAACTTGCGAACCAGCGGTCTGCGGTCGGGCGTGATGGGACTGATTATTCGGATCATTGACCGGCTCGAGGCGCCCAGCCGGCAGGCGCTGCGCAAGTCGAGGCGTTTCTCGGTCGCCGACACGATACATAAACTGGCCGCGCGTGCCAAAAGCGTCCTGTCGCTGTGCAACCAGTGCGGCGAGGGATGGCTGCTGACCGCCGAGATGATGGAGCTGATGGAGGACGGCGCCAAGGGCATCGTCTGCGCCCAGCCGTGTGCCTGCCTGCCCACCCATGTGACTGGCAAGGGCATGATCAAGGAGCTGCGTCGGCGGTTCCCCGACTCCAACATCGTGCCGATCGACTACGACCCCGGCGCGTCGGAGGTCAACCAGTTCAACCGCATTCGGCTGATGATCGCCAGCGCTCTGGAGAAAATCTCTTGAGAACAACCCCCGGCTGAGACGATTTGTCTTGGCCGGGGGTCTGTTTTTTTGTCTGTTATTTGTTCTGCGTTCTTTGATTCTCCCTCTCCGGTCGGAAAAGGCTCCACAGGAGCAGGATTTTCAGCGCGTCGCCGGGCAGGTAGCTTGCAAACGACATCCAAAACAGCCCCTCCGCCGACAGAGGATTATGCAGGTACAACCGGCAAATTAGCGCCAGATAGGGCAGTCCAATCAGGTACAATACCCCCAGACCAGAAAGCAGAGCCGCCAAAACACGCCGCCGCGTCACATTTCCGCGGGTCAACAGCCCCACGGCCAGCGCCACCGGGGTCAGGGCCAGCAGAAACCCGAACGACGGCTTGAGCACATAGGGCAACCCGCCGCCCTCGGTGAATACGGGCAGCCCGATCAGCCCGAGCAGCACATACAACGCCTGAGACGTCGCCCCCCAGCGCGGCCCCAACAGCAGACCGGCCAGGAGACAAAACAGAAATTGCAGGGTGATGGGAGACAGGGGCGCGGGCAGCGGAAGGCGGATAAACGCGCCCAACGCGGTCAGGGCGGCCATCAGCGAGGCCGCGGCCAGCATGCCCAGACGCGATGTCGACGCCAGCGTGTGCCGCAAGCGAAAAAGATTCATCTTGACACCTCGGTAATGTAAACATATACTGATGCTGGAAACTGAGTAATCAAGAGGCACCGCGAAGCGTGCTCCGATTGTAAACCATTGACCATCTATAAGGCAACAATACTATGTTTTTGAGCGAATGTCAAGCACAAATGAAGCACGACCACAATCTTCTCTGTTCACTGTAAACTGTTCACTGAAAGAGGTGTTCTCTATGCCCCCCAAAACATCCGATCTGGTACTGTCTATGCTGAAACTGGGAGATTATGTGTCCGGCGAGGAGATCTGCGAGACGCTCGAATTGACGCGCGCCGCGGTCTGGAAGGGTGTGGAGCGACTGCGGCACAGAGGATATATTGTCAAAGCCGCGACCAACCGGGGCTACTGTCTCGTGTCCGCGCCCGACGAGCTGACCGAGGGCATTATCAACCTCTTCCGCAAGACGCCGCTCCGCCCGCTCAGGGTTTACGATGAGCTCGAGGGTTCCACCAACACCAAACTGAAGGCGCTGGCCGACAGCCACCCCTGCGGCGCGGCCGTCGTGGCCGACGGGCAAACCGGCGGTCGCGGTCGTCTGGGACGTGCCTTTCATTCGCCGTCCGGCGCGGGGATCTATCTGTCGGTCTTGCTGAAAGCGCCGTGGCCGCAGTGTGACATGATGGGGTTGACGACGCTGGCCGCCGTGGCGGTTCGCGCCGCCATTGAGGAGATGACCGGTCTGGCCGCCGGCATCAAGTGGGTCAACGATCTGATGGTGGCCGACCGCAAGCTGGCCGGCATCCTCACCGAAACTTCGCTGGACTTCGAGAGCGGCGAAATGACGTCGGCCGTTCTCGGCATCGGCATCAACTGCCATAAAGCCGAATACCCGCCCGAGCTGCAGGGCCTTGCGATCAGCATTGAGGAGGCGACCGGGCAGAAACCATCCCGCGCACGCCTCATCGCCCGCATTCTGGACAAAATCGATGAAATGATGGCGCTCGACCGCGACGGCTGCAACGCCTATATGACCGAGTACCGCCGCCATTGCGTCACGGTCGGCCGGAAGATCGACCTGCGGCAGGGCAATCTGGTGCGGCCGGGCGAGGCCATCGGGCTGTCGCGCGACGGCGCGCTGGTGGTTCGTTTTGAGGACGGGCACACCGAGAACGTTCAGGTCGGCGAGGCCAGCCTGCACAAAGGAGAATAGCATTGCCTGACACGCCGCAAAAGACCTCCTGCCCGGCGTCGGCGAACCATCCCCTTACATCGGATTGGTCGTTGACAAATACCGAACCGCCTGTCTTGCGCGCGCGTCTCTTTGACGCGGCCATCGCGCACGGCTTTTCGACGCGTTTGGGCGGCGTCAGTCTGGCCCCGTTCGACAGTCTCAACCTCGGCCCGGCCGGACAGGACTCGCGTGACAACATTCTGGAAAACTTCGAGCGCTTTTGCCGCGCCGTCGGTGTCCGCAGGGAAGCTCTGGTGCTGGGCAAGCAGATTCACGAGGCGCACGTGCAGCCCGTGACACGGAGCGATTGCGGGCAGGGGCTGTCCTTTCCGGTGCCGTCGCCCCGCGACGCGCTGATGACCGACCGGCCGGGCGTGACACTGTGTGTCTTCACCGCCGACTGTGTGCCCGTCCTGCTGTATGACCCGGTCACCCCGGCGGTCGCGGCGGTGCATGCCGGGTGGCGCGGCACGGCGCTGGGCATTGTGAACCAAACCGTCCGCGCGATGAGCGAACAATACGGCACCGACCCGCTTGCGCTGTGCGCGGCTGTCGGGCCGAGCATCGGGGCCTGCTGTTTTTTGGTGCATGACGACGTGCTGCAACCGATGCGAGAGGTCTTTGGAGAGGAACTGAACGCCGTTGTCAACCGGGTCGGAGACCGATGGAGCATGGATCTGAAGCAATTGAACGTCATGCGGCTGCTGCGGGCCGGCGTCCCGCGCGGACAGATCGCCGTCTCCGATCACTGTACCTGCTGCCGGGAGGACTTGTTTTTCAGCCACCGGCGCATGGGCGCGCGGCGCGGCCTGATGGCGGCCGTCATTGGCATCAAAGAGGAGGAACACGCGTGAGAGAGAAACGCGTTGACAATATGCATTCTACAAAGCGGAGAGCGTCCCGGCCGCACCATCAGCGCGTTCGGTTGCTGGCTCTGCTGCTGCCGCTCGTCCTGCTGCTTTCGGCCTGCGAAAGCATCGACGGCTGGCTTTATGAGGACGGTGGAGACTCGTTGGGCGCGGAGGAAAGCCCGTCGCCCAGTCCGTCGCCCAACATCCCGGATGGCCCCGCCACGAGCGACCTGTTTGGTCTGGCCTACGTTGCGGCCGACATCGACCCGATTCGGGGCGGTCACAAATTCAATGAGCTATGGCAAAGCTTGGTCTATGAAGGTCTTTTCACGCTGGACGGCTCCTTTTCGGCGCAGCCCGCGCTTTGCGCGCTCGTCACCTCGGAGGAGCATCTGGTATACCATCTCACGCTGAGAAGCAATGTGCACTTTCACAACGGCGCGCCGCTCACCGCGCAGGATGTATTGGCCTCCCTCGAAACAGCGCGCGAGGCCTCGTCCATTCACGCCATGGCGTTGCGGTATGTCGTCTCGGCGACCGCGGTGGGCGACCTTCAGGTTGATATTACCCTGTCCCGTGCCGATCCGAGCTTTCCCAGCCTGCTCACGTTTCCCATCCTGCCCAAGACGTATGACGGCGTGCCGCCCGGGACCGGACGGTTTCGGATGGAAAACGCGAGCGGCCAGCCCTATCTGGTTGCCAACACCGACTGGTGGTCACGCTCGCAGAGCGGTGTAACACGCATTGAGCTTACACCTGTAAGCGACGCCGGGGATTTGATCTATGCCATGGAGTCCCGGTCGGTCAGCGCTGTGGTCAGCGAGCCGTTGGCCACCCTGACCACGGTCTATCCGGGCGATTATGAGCAGTTTTCGTTTGACTCGCCCGACCTGCATTTCCTGGGGGTCAATATGGCGCGCCCCTTTCTAAATGACGCCCGGTTCCGCCGCGCGCTGGCGCAGGCCATTGACTGGGAGGAATTGGGTGTCCCGAAGACGCAGATCACGCCTTCCTCGCTGCCCGTCCCGCCGTCCGTCGCGTGGGGGGAAGCCTTTGCCGAGCCGATCTCCGATCCCAACGAGGTGTCAATCCTGCTGTCCGACATGGGACTTACCGAACGCAATGAGGATGGCGTGTTGATCGACCGTTCCGGTTGGTCGGATCGCGCGGTCAGCCTGACCTTGCTGGTGTCGCTGGAAAACGACCTTCGTGTCAGCGTCGCGGAGAACATTTCGGTCTGGCTGAGGAAGTACGGCATGGACGTGTCTGTGGAGGCGCTGCCCTTTGATGACGTGACCGAGCGGCTGGAAAAGGGAGAGTTCGACCTCTATTACGGACAGACCAGACTGCCGGAAAATTTTGAGCCGACGCTCTTTGAAAAAGGCGAGCCGCTCGGCTACGGTGGAGCGGAGTCGACCCCGGCTTTGACGGAGCTGTGGAGTGCCTACGCGCTGTCCGCCGCCCCGGCCGACGCCGTGGCCTACTGGACGGCATGGCTTGAGGAACGCCCCATTCTTCCGTTGTTTTTTGAGCAGCACCTTCTGCTGGCGCAGCGCGGATTCTTTGAAAAGGCTTTACCGCGTTGGGGATACGCGCTGAACGGCTGTCTGTGAGCAAAAAGGACGCCCACCGTAATTGCAAAATTACTCGCGGCAGCCCGGCCGCACGAGGGCATGGTTCGTCGCCTCGGCCGCCGCCACTGATGGTTTTTGTGGTGAGTTCTCCTTGTCATAGATCGACACATACGATATACTGAGCATGAAAAGGCCGCTGTGGCGCGAAATCTTGCCGTTTGGGATCGCTCGGCCTGTCTTTCGCCCCCACACCATCCTCGCAGAATGCCGCAACCGTTGGAGGTGCTATCATCGTGAAGTGGACACGCCGTCTGGATACCTGGCTGCAAAAGGAACTCGATGCCCAGTATTTTCTTGGCCAGGACACCGCCCCCGAACGCGTCAATACCCGGCACATGTTTCTTGTGTTCGCGCTCTTGGCTGTTTTCATGGCTCTGTTTCACGCGCTGTCGTCCCGATGGGGCGAGCTGCTCCTCTGGGTGGGTTTTGGTCTGTTCTATGCGCTGTTGTCCTGGCTGACTCGGAAAAACGGGCAGACCCGACTTCTCCTCTATGTGGGCATGGTGGCGTTCTCATTCTTCTCGTTCTACCTGCTTCTGTTCGGCTCCTCTTCCCTGGTAGGCATCCTGTGGCTTCTGTTGATTCCGTTCATTCTCTGCTTCTTTCAAGAGTTTGATTTCAGCCTGTCCTTCCTGACGCTTCTGGCCGCGGCGCAGTTGTTTTTGCTCTCGCCGCTGTTCGATGTCTGGCGCTCCCATCAATGGCCCGCCGCGTTTCTGAACGGCTTCCCGCTGGCCTTTGTCATCGCGGCGCTGGTGGCCATCGCCCTGCGCTACCGCCGCGACGTCCTGTATAAAACCCTGCGCGTGCAGTTCCGCGCCTTGCTCGAAGGACAACACCGCGATCCGCTGACACAGTTTTTCAGCCGCCGCGTGTTTCCGGAATTTTTCGAGCGCGAGATCGCCTACAACCGTAGGTATCAAAACGGTCTGCAGTTGATGCTGATTGACATCAGCAACTTTCATATTTTCAATGAGCTGTTGGGCTACGGTGAGGGCGATCAATGCCTGAAAGCCATGTCACAACTACTGAAGCGCCAGCTCCGCGCCACCGACTATTGCTTCCGCTGGGACGGCGACGTGTTCCTGCTGCTGCTGCCGCAGACCTCGCCGCTGGGCGCTGCCAACCTCTCCGACCGGCTTCAGCGGTTGATCAAAGAGACTCCCTACACTTGTAAGAGTGGACGTGTTGTCGAGGTCTCCTGCTGTGTCGGCACGGCGCCTTACAATGACAATCTTACGTCGGACGAAAACCTCGATCTGTTGTCCGGTGCGCTGGAAACCGACAAACGGAAGCGAAATCAGGCGTAGCTGTGCCGATGGAACCTTGCGGACGGAATGCTTTTGCGTTCCGTCTTTTTTTGTGCGCGCCCGCAGACACGGGCGGCACTCCAAGTCCGCGAATGTCCTACAGTTGTAGGATTAACTCGATACGTCACGCCGGGATATGAATCCGTTTGAGCGCGTGTTGCGTGTTTCTGTTGCTTGTGCCGCCAGCACCGGAATAGAGCGAGAGGGTGCGCCAAACGGCACACCCTCTCATGTGTTTGATTTCAGTTGCGGGTCTTTGCTCATCGCCCTGTGGCGCAAGTAGATTACCCTGCGCGGACAGAATCAATAGTTGACGCAGCGGCGCTCGAAGTAGGCGCGGGGATGGGCGCAGGTGGGGCACTTTTCAGGCGCCATCGGCCCTTCGTGGACATGACCGCAGTTGCGGCAAATCCAGAACTCCTTGTCGGCGCTCGAGAACACCAGACCCTCCTCAACGTTCTTCAGCAGCTTCAGGTAGCGCTCCTCGTGTGTCTTTTCGACGGCGGCCACCTTGTCGAACAGGAACGCGATCTCACCGAAGCCTTCGGCGCGCGCCTCGTCGGCAAAGCCCTTGTACATGTCGGTCCACTCGTAGTTCTCGCCGGCGGCGGCGTCCTTCAGGTTTTGAACCGTGCCGGGCACGCTGCCGTCGTGCAGCAGCTTGAACCACATTTTTGCGTGCTCTTTTTCGTTGCCGGCCGTCTCCTCAAAGAACCCGGCGATCTGCTCGTAGCCCTCTTTTTTGGCCTGCGACGCGTAGTACGTGTATTTATTGCGCGCCTGCGACTCTCCGGCGAAAGCGGCCAAGAGGTTTTTTTCAGTTTTTGATCCCTTCAATTCCATGGCTTGTCTCTCCTTTCAGATCTGTGGCCGAAACCACAATGCATGCGATGATGGTATTCTATCGCAGTTGGGGGCAAAAATCAAGTCGAACGCGGCGGTGCTGCTTGACCTGGGTTTCGCTCAAGGCTCCCGGGCGTCCTCTCTATACTGCATTCAGGTTTACAACTCCGTCCGGCCAATGGTCTCCGAATCGACCGGCGGTCGGTTCGCCGCCCGGCCACCGTCCAAGTTTGACCAGAGAGACCACATCGCCCGCCAGGCGGCTCGTTTGCGGGTGCAGTGCCTGCTCGAACAGATGCACACGCAGCAAGCCGGATTCCAGTCCCAGGCGCAGGTGAAACGCGCCCTGACGCAGTTCCTCCAGCAACGCGGCCGGAGGGCGGAGCTCCTCGGTCACCGTGGCGTACAGGGACACCCAGTGCGCCGCCGCCGCCGCCACCGTTTCCTGCAAACGCGCCGTTACCGGGTCGAAGCGGCTCAGGGTGGCGTAGCACCCGGGGAATATTTTGCGCGCGTTGAGCGCGAACAGCGTGGCCGGCCGCCATACAACGTCGACGCCCCATTCCGCAAAGCGCTGAAAGCTCTCCTGTTGGGGACTCAATGGATTGAGCGTCTTTGCGCCATAAACCGGCCGTCCGAATTGTGTGCGGCCCATGGGCTCGGCCGACGGTGGCGTGGCTGTGTGTCCGAGTGTCGGGGGGCCGGGCTCTCTCTCCCCGTCGGTCTCGGCAGCGCCGTCATGGGGCGCCGATCCTTCCGTATACAATGCATGTGCAAGAAGGGGATCGTCCGGCGGCGCGACGGGGTCGAAGCAGTACACGCGTGCGCGTGGATTGATCCATAACGCGCCCAGCGCGAAGGCGTTCAACTGTGTGAACGGCGTGTCGATCTCCTCCTGCATCAAGGGGCCCTGAATGCCGATCCGACCGCTCGCGGACTGCGTCGCGGCCAACGCGCCCAACACATAGGCCGGTTCGTCAAACAGCGCCCAGGCTGTGGAAAGCTTGCACTCGGGGTGCCGCACCGGGCCGATCACAAGCGGGATGGTCTCGGGGCGCACCAATCCGGCGCGCAAGGCCAGCAGACTCAGTCGATCGTCGGGAACCACAAGCAGATCGGGCTCACGTTCCAACATATCCTCGAGGCCCAGCCACGCATAGCCGTTGGGCGGCAAGTCGAACACGGCGCTTGTCTGCACGTCGTTTTCCTCAGCCTCAAGGCGGTATCGAGCAATCTCATGCAGGCGTGTCGCTTCATCGGTCGCGGGACGGCCGGTATGGGCAAAGGCCACCTGCAGCGGGCGGTTGCGGGATGGGCCTGCGGGATAACGGAGTGCCGGCGGCTTTTGGTTCTCATGCAACAGGCGATAGCGCCACTGCGCGGCGCTGTCTTTCACGGACTCGGCGTCAAGAAGATCGGGGAACGCCAGGCTGTGGTCATAGTAGGCGTCGCCGGTGGTCTGCGGCCAATCGGTAAAGTCCTGATCGTGGTATTCCTGCCGGAACAGCAGAAACCGGCGATACAGCTCCTCATAGTCCAGCCCGCGCGCCTCGAAACGGCGGCACAACTCGGTCAGACGACCCGGCCGGGAGAACCACAGGTGCCGTACCGGACGCATACGGTCAAGCGTCATGTACTCCCGCATGACGGCCAGATCGCTGTGCTCCTCCGGCCGCGCGGGCGGCGGCGGAATGCGCGTCACCTCCGCCGTAATGGAATAGGCCCCGAAGGCCGACAGTACGCTGACGCGCTTGTGTCCCTCCTCGACGTAATAGTAGCCGAGATATTCGGTCACCTGAATCGGATGGGAAATACCCTCCTCCAGGTGAGCGCGACAAAGCGCGATCCATTTCTGTCCGAACTCGGTGCCGAGCTCCAGAAGCGGCCTGAAGCAGGCATCCACGACATGGCGGCGTGCCTCGGTCACGGTCCCGCGGATTTTCTTCAGCGGAATCTCAAAGGTGCCCAGGCGGTATTCTCCGGCAATCGACCCGGTTACGGTCTGCTCCGACAATACGGGCAGAGGCAGTTGAGCCTTGCGCGCTTCGCGGCGGGCCGCGTTGTAGGTGTCTTCGGGGTTGGTGAAGGCCAATGAAATCATCCTTTTTGGTAAAGCGCTGATGTGGTTGTGTTCTTTGTCCTTTGTCCCTGCGGGGGGTGCTCATTCCCTCTGCGGGGGGGCGACGGAGGATGTGACTTTGTTTTCCCTTTGCTTGTAGGGGTGGATTCCCTATCCGCCCTTATGGGGGTAAGACTCCTGTGCTTTTGTTTTTGTTCCGTCGCGGGACTCTTTTTCCCTGCGGGGGACGACGGAGGACGTTCCTTTCTCCTTGCGATGAGAAAGGAACCAAAGAATCACCTTTGGGGGACGCGGGGTTGCTTTCCGCGCAAACTGTTCTGCGCAAACGCTGTCATCCGGGCTTGGCCGGTTGTCACACTGCTTCCGCGTCAGTGAGGCCAAAGGGGTTTCAGGCGGCGTGTGGTTGTGATTGGCCGTACCCTCTATGCGGTGACGGCCGGTACGGTTAAAGGACGCGTCGATGTGGGCATCGATTCCTACGAGACATTGTCTTTCTTCCCCTGTCTTGTGACTTTTGTGCCAGCAGTGTCCGGCAAAAGATCCCTGACGCACTGCGCCTTTTGACAAACGGCGGCGTCTCCGGGTTTGGAGGCGCCGCCGTGGTTGTTTCGGTGGCAAGCCTCGATGCTCTCTCGGGCGGTCGTTCCTCGCCCTGCGGCCTTTGTACCGATCGCCCCTGCAGGGCGCTGCGCTTCATATCTCCTGCGGACTCCAAGTCTTCCTGCTCGGGTATTCGGCTCTTCGGGTTCAGACGATTTTCGCGGCGAAGGCCAGCGCGGCCTCGGGATCGTCCCACGCGAAGTTCAGCGGGTAGTTGTAGAGCGACCAGGTTTCAGACAGTCCGGTGCTTTCCTGTGGCGCGAGCTGGGTGACCGGGCCCAGGCACTCCATCTCAAGGAACTGGTGATTGGTATAGGTTTCGTAGTTGCAGTTGACGTCCGGGTATTCGAGGTCGCGGTTTGGCAGCTCAAAGCGCTTCAGATAGCAGATTTCCTCGGTGCAGTAGAGCGCCCAGCCCTTCTCGTTCAATGTGCCGAGCTTGAAGGCGCGCTGGATGGCGCTGTCGCCGCGCAGCAGAATGGCGTTGTCGCCCCAGGTGACGCGCGGATCGGCCATGTTGGTGTACGGCCAGATGGACAAGGTGCGGTCCCAGAGGAATCCGGTCTCTCTCTTGGATTGCGGGAGGATCTGCACGCCGCCGTTTTTCAGCTGTGTGATCGCCCACGCCGCGACGGTCGCTTTGCGCTTGCCGACGTTCTCAATCTTGTGGTCGACGGTCACCTCCCCGGTCTGGTCGTTGAGCGTGATGGTCATCGACATCTGCAAACCGGTTTTTGGCTGGGGCGGCGGGGTGAAGGTGACGCGGTTGTTTTTTTCATCGATAACATACTCGACGGGGTCATTGTCGGGGCAGTAGGTGATTAAGTATTCCTCGGGCGCACGCCACAGGCGATGGCCTCCGTAGAATTTGTAGACGGCGTCGGAGCCGTATTTCTCTTTCAGCTCCTCATTGGTGCTGTCCAACTCCGAATTGACGTCGGTGTAGAACACATTGTCGCCGCCCGGACGCGCAAAGTGGATGACGCGGGGGCCGACATCCAGCGTTACGCACAGTTCGACGTGGTCGTTCTCCAGACGCAGGCAGCGTCCGAAGTTGGGATAGGCTTCGATGATCTTGGTCAGCATGGGGATTCCTCCTTACTCTATATGGGGTGAGGCGGGTGCGTGGGGGAGTGGGTTTATTTTTCCTGCGCATCGACAAGTTTTCCTCCGGGTTGTCCACCGATTGTTTCACGTGGAACATTTGGGGGTTTACCCTACGGAGGGACGGGGGACGTGGCTTTGTAGGCGACCATCTTGTGGGGCGCGCACTGGGCGAGTCGCGTCGTTTTCCTCCGGGGTACGGGAGCCGTTACTTTCTCCTTGCGATGAGAAAGCAACCAAAGAATCGCCTATTGGGGCGCGGGGTTGCTTTCCGCGCAGACAGCTTTTTCACAGACGCTGACGTCCGGGCTTGGCCGGTTGAGGAAGAAATTCTTAAGGGGAATCCGATCGAAATCGAGGAGCCTCGTCGACGCGCAGATGAAATAAGACCACGCCGTACCCGGAAAACAGGTCAAGTCGTCTCGCGCAAGAAACGAATGGCCGTGACCGGGCATAGGTGGAATAAGAAATCGCAGAGCCGGAGTAACCAGGGAAGCGGCTCTTACGCAAACCGATTCCTGTTTCTACGGATCGGAGATGGCTTATTTGCCCGGCTATGGCCAGTCTCGGCTCTTCGAATGTTTCACGTGGAACATTCCGCACAAACGTCTGCGGGCGTTGCACTGCACGGCTTTTTGTTTGACATAACCCGCGCGCGTTTCATTCGGTTTCCTCGGTCTCGATCAGGTGGCCAGTTTGTAGACCTCGACGACGTCTTTTTCACCCAGCGGCTTGAAGCCGCCCACCGGACCGTAGACACAGGCCTTCTTCGCCATTTCCTCAAACGCGTCGGTCGGCAAGTTCAACTCGCTCAGTCGTGTGGCCATTCCGAGCTTGCGGAACCACGCCTCGAGCGCCTCAATGCCGGCTTCCACAATGGCGGCCGAATCGTTTAGCTGGCCGCCCACGCTGAACACGCGGTTGGCAAACTGGACAAAACGGGACGGCTGTTCTTGGTTGACATATTTCATCCAAGCCGGAAACACAATCGCCAGACCGGCGCCGTGCGCGATGTCGTACAGGGCCGACAGCTCATGCTCCATGGCGTGAGACGCCCAGTCCTCGGTCCGGCCGCAGCCCAGGAAGTTATTGTGCGCGACGGTCCCCAGCCACATCAGCTCGGCGCGAACCTCATAGTTCTCAGGCTCCTTCAGCGCGCGCGGCGCCGTGAAGATGAGCGACTTCATCGCGCCCTCGAGCAGGCGGTCGGAGACGTCGACGCCGGTGTCGCGCGTGAAATAGCGTTCCATCATGTGCGCCATGATGTCGGTGGCGCCGCAGGCCACCTGAAAGGCGGGCATGGTATAGGTGTTGACCGGGTTCATGATCGAGAACTTGGGCAGCATGGCCGGGCCGAAGGCGTGGGTTTTGATGGCCACGTCGGTGTTGGTGATGACGGCCGAGTTGGACATTTCGCTGCCGGCGGCCGGGATGGTCAGGATGGTGCCGAACGGCAGGGACTGCTCGACCGGGTTTTTGACCATGTAGTGGTGATCCCAGACGTTTTTGTCGCTTACGACCTGTGCCGCCATGGCCTTGGTCGAGTCGATGACGCTTCCGCCACCGACCGCCAAAATGAAGTCCAGCCTTTCGGCGCGGCAGAGGCGGTCGCCTTCCTGTACCAGCGACCAGCGGGGATTGGGCACGACGCCGCCAAGCTCCACAAAGTAGAGGCCTCCGTCTTTCAGCGCTTTGACCACGCGGTCGTACAGGCCGCTTTTTTTGATGCTGCCGCCGCCGTAATGCAGCAGTACGCGGGATCCGCCGTATTTGCGGATGAGGTCGGCGACCTGGGACTCGGTGTCTTTGCCGAATACAATTTCGGTGGTGCTTTGGAAGGAGAAGTTTTGCATGGTGCTCAGTCCTTTCGGAAATTATGGTTACGCGTTGACGCGTGGGGGACGAGGTTTGTCCGTAGGCGATTTGTAGAGGCGCGTGAAGAGTGTGCGGGCGAACACAGTTCGCCCCTACGGGATATGGGGTGTGCCCCTACGGGGGACGTTCATATCTGTTACTCTGCTATCTGTTTTGCGTTTTCTACCTGCTGCTGTCCGCTCAGTGTCCAGAACAGCAGCAGCGGGCAGGCCATGACGGTCAGGTACACATACCGATAGTCCTGCGCCGGGATGGAAATCCACATGCTCGCCACGTTGAGCAGCACAGGCATGAAGCACAGCCAGGCCTTTGTGCGCTTTCGCAGCAATGTCAACAGCAACAGAAACAGCGCAATCAGCAGATACACGCCTTCCCGCACACAGAATACGGCCAGCAGCTTATTGTTTTTTGTCACATCGTGGGCCGACCAGATCATTTCATAGGACGGCGACGACTCGATTTGCAGTCCGTAGTCATCCAGTTTGTTTTTCGCGGAGGTGATGGTGGCCGGGCCCTGGGGCAGGATTTGCCACGTGATGGTGGTGATACGCGCCTCGGTTTTCAACGCCAGCTTGGGGTTCTTCAGCGCCAGTGAAAGCGTGGTACGGATGAGCGCGCCCTTATGGGCGGCGATGTTGTCGAGCACCCGGTATTCGGGCACATTCATCAGCGGGTCGTTGATATACGGGTTATAGTATTTCTTCCAGGCCTCCAGCGGCACAATGGTTTCCAGCTCCGCCTTTTCGTCTTCCGAAATGTCGCCGTCCCCGGCCACAATGCCGGCCGAGATCTGCGTAAACCAGCGGTAGGGGATGCCGGGATTGTTGGGGCGAGCCTCCAGAATCCCGAAACCGATCACCTGCACCATCACATACACGGAGATCGCAATGAGCGGCATCGGCAGCAGCTTGCGCCAATTCTTACGGTAACACACGAACAGACCGCCGGTCAGCAGCACAGCCAACACAAGGCCGTTTAATCGCATAATCAAGAGGGCGGCCATGACTACACTTGTAAGAATCACAAAAGAGCGCTTCTCTAAAAGTTTGCCCCCGGAACGGTGGAGGAGAATGAGCCGGGCGGTGAGAATGACGCCCAGGCAGGTGAACGGGATGTCCTTCCACACGCTGACCGACAGCAGCAGGTTGGTCGGGATAAACACGATGAGCGCGTTGAGCACGGCCAGCAGACGGCGGTTGACGCCCAAGGTCTCAAGGATATAGTACATATATGCATATGTGAATACTACCAGTAGTAGTTGTGTGATCGTTATGGCGGCGATTTGGCCGGTGAGAAGCCAGGGAAGCGTCACCATGGTGAAGGTGTGGCCGAGCGGATGCCACGCGTTGTACCGAACCTCGCCCATAGCCTGGCGCAGCTGCGATAGGGAATCGACCGTAAAAATGCCCGGGTACATGGATTTATAGGCCACATAGGCCGCGATGGCAGGCACTATGGCGTAGCGGATCATGCGTTTCCACGGTTTCGAGTCGGGCAGCGGGTGCTGCTTCATGCTCCAATCCTTCAAAAAGCCATACAGCGGGTAGAAAACGGTCAATCCCAGCAGAAATACCGCAAGCAGCCCAAAGGTCGGTTTGTAGGGCATATGTACGTTTTTCCCGTAGAACAGGTCGTTGGCGGGCAAACAGACGGCCAGCCACAGCGCGGTGAACAGCGCGGCCAGAAACCGGGGCGTGTTCCATGCGAACAGGGCGCGGGCGGTTTGGCGGACGGCGGCGCGGATGGTGGTCATGGCGGGCCTCCTTTGGCGTGGTGGGGTGTCTCTGTCTGTAACTGTTCATTGTTCACTATTTACTGATCCCTGTCGTCCGCCTCCATGCGCGCCAGCCAGGCCAGCTCGAACTGCTTGCGGTGGTGGCGGCCGATGGTGTCGAGGATCAGCCCGCAGGACAGGCAGAGCATGGCCGTAAGGACAAATCCCATGGCCAGCACGGCCGACGGCAATAGGGAGACAAAATGCGTCCGGATGAACTCTCCGATGACCGGGATGCCGACGGCCAGACCGGCCGCGAGAAACAGCAGCGCCACCAGCCCGAAGAACAGCAGCGGTCGGTAATCTCGAAACACCGACACAATGGTGGAAAGGACACGGAAGCCATCGCGCATGGTATTCAATTTGGACACGCTTCCGGGCGGACGGTCACGATACTCGACCGGGATCTCTACAATTTTCAACCGCTTGTCCAGCGTGTGCAGCGTCATCTCGGTCTCGATCTGAAAGCCGGGGCTCATAATGGGCAGCGTCTTGATATAGGCGCGGCTGTAGGCGCGGTATCCGCTCATGATGTCCTTGAGCCGCGCCTTGAACAGACGGTTTACCAGACCCAGCACCAAACGGTTTCCCATGTTGTGAAAGCGCCGCTTGTTTTCGTGTGCGTAAACGCCCTGGCTCAGCCGATCGCCCACCGTCATGTCGGCCTGATGATCCAAAATCGGCTGAAGCAGCGCGGTCGCGGCCTCGGCCGGGTAGGTGTCATCGCCGTCGACCAGCAGATAGGTCTCGGCCTGGACGCGCGCAAACAGGGTGCGCATGGCATAACCCTTCCCCTGCCTGGTTTCGGTGAGAACGGTAGCGCCGTGCGCGCGGGCGGTCTCAGCCGTTTTGTCGGTCGAGGCGTTATCGCAGACATAGATGGCCAATTCGGGCATGACCCGCCTAAAATCGTCTATGACCTTGCCGATGGTCTGTTCCTCGTTGTAGCAAGGGATACAGAGCGCGCATTTGTGCATGTGAATGTCCTCCGTCGCGGATTTTTGGGGGGCATGCGGGAACAGGACCCGACACTGCGGGCGAGCTTACCAGTTTGGGGGTATTATATGCTTGTCCCGGGGGGATGTCAAAGGGGGAATGTGTCGGGGGCGTGAGATAAAAAACCTTTTCTGGCGCAGGGCGGCCACATGGGGTCGCCCCCACGGAGATGGCGTGATCTTTTTGACGTTTCTCTCGTTCTTATCCAAGGGGATCCAATGGGGCGCAGCCCCTTGGTCGGTTGAGGAAGGAATTCTTAAGGGGAACCCGATCGAAAGGGTTCCTCTTAAGCGGCTCTTTGGTGACTTTCTCGGCGCGGAGAAAGTCACACCGTCCCTCGGCTCTTCGATTTCTCTCGTTTACATTTGTTTCAGGGCGTGATATACTACTCAATACCTTGAGATATCGGTTGTTTCGCCGGATTTCGCCCGATTTTGGACGTTTCCGCGCGTTTTATTCTTCTTTTGAACCGGGGTCGTCGCTGACCAACGGCGTCAAGACGTCGTAGCGGCTCTTTTTCACCACGGCCGTGTTTCATTAACTTGGATTCACAACGCCTTTTTGCACTTCGGCGCCTCGCCTGTGCGCAAAAACGGCCCGTTTTACGACCATGACGAATTCATCATCAACCACCGAGAGGGGGGATCACGCGTGCTTTCCCATGAAGAGGCCTGGCAAGAAATTCTCGAGACGGTCGCGCGCGAGAGCTCCCACACCGTCATGCGCACCTGGTTCGACGACATGGAAATCCTTCGGTTCACCGACGATTTGCTGGTGCTCTACACGCCGCCCGGTTTCAAGCGGGACGTTGTGCAGCGCCGGTTTCTCGAAACCATCATCAACAAGCTCAAAGAGATCTATGATCGTCCTTATACCATCCAAATCGTCGTCGAGGAGGAGCTCGAGGACTACAAACGCGATCAGGAGGAGCCGGCCGCGCCCATCGACTACGAGCCGGGTGCCTTTACCTTTGATAACTTCGTGGTCGGCTCGAGCAATAAATTTGCCCATGCCGCCGCCCAGGCCGTGGCCGACGCGCCCGGACAGACCTACAATCCGCTCTTTATGTACGGCGGCTCTGGATTGGGGAAAACGCACCTGCTCTATGCCATTCTGGAGCGCGTCAAAAAAGCCAATCCCGCGGCGGTCTGCCAGGTCGTGACCGGCGAGCAGTTCACCCGCGAGTTGGTCATTGCCATCCGAAACGGTAAAAACTATGAGTTCCACGAGAAGTACCGGCAGCTCGACCTGCTGCTGGTCGACGATATTCAATTCATCGCCGGACGTGATTTTTCGCAGGAGGAGTTTTTTCATACCTTCAATGCGCTGTATGAGTCACAGCACCAAATCGTGCTGACCTCCGACAGGCCGCCCAAGGACATGGAAAAGCTGGAGGAACGCCTGCGTACCCGCTTTGAGTGGGGCATCATCACCGACTTGAAACCACCCGATTTCGAGACGCGCATGGCCATCATCAATGTGAAGGCCTACCGGCTCGGTCTCAGCCTGTCCGATGAGGTCATCGACTACATTGCCCATTCGGCCACGGCCAATGTGCGCCAGATTGAGGGCGTGGTCAAAAAACTGGTGGCCTACCGGGATCTGATGGGCGTCGACATCGATATGGACGCGGCGCGCCGTTCCATCGCCGATGTGATCCGCGAGCGGCCCGGCCTCTCCCCGACGCCGATTCTGGTTCTGCAGGAGGTCTGCAGTTATTATAATGTGGAGAAGAGCGACATATTCAGCGCCAACCGCCGCGCCGACCTGGTGCTGGCCCGCCAAACGGCCATGTATCTGACCCGGCTGCTGACCAACGAAAGTCTGCATGAGATAGGCCGGTTCTTCCGGCGTGACCATACCACCGTGGCGCACGGGTGTGACCGTATCGAGGCGCAGAAGGCCACCGATGTGAAGCTGGCCCGCGATCTGCAGGTGATGACCGAGAACATCAAGAATAAATAAGGAGAACACCCGTTCGTCCCCTCGTCGTGCCCAACCGAGTTCTGTACTTATCCCCGCCCGGTGGGGGATGGAGGTGGAGGAAAACGCCTTTGCCCGGTTATCCCCCGGCGCTGTCCTCCGGAGGGGATGGGTTGTACCGGGGTTATCCCGAAATGGGTGTGGGAGCGGAATGATTAGGGAGAGAGCGGTTTGAGCTGGTTATCCCCTATCCCCCGTACAGCAACCACCGTAACCAACATAACCTCTATACTATTCTTTTCTATACTAGGATAGAACCAAGAAAATGAGGCGAGGGGTAAGGAGGTTTTTGTTCGGTGGGGATTCCCCTGCGGGGGGGACGACGGAAGACGTGACTTTCTTCACGCCAAGAAAGTCACCAAAGAGGCGTTTTGGGGATGCGGGGTTTGCTTTGTACAAGAATTTCTTATCCGCAGACGCTGTTATCCGGGCTTGGCCGGTCAATGCACGGTCTCCGATTCGGTAAGGTCAAAGGTTGTTTGGGTCACGTAATCTGGATGGTCGCTGATTATCCCTGTCCGGTGACGGCCTATATGTTTTGATTTGGACTGTTTGGCTGCGCGCCCCTACAGGTCATGATGTGTCCTATAGGGGAAATACACCGGGCGGCCTGAGGATAATGATAGCGATTACAGCGTATTTTTATTGACATATTGCCATATTGAGTCGAATATATACCGTTTGTCAACCAAAAAGGCAGACAAGCGCGTTGATATAGGGCCTTTTGATCCGCACAGCCCCAAAGTTGAAATGACCCGGAGGGACGTTATGAAACTATCATGTGAAAAAGCCATTCTGTTGGAGGCGCTCAACCATGTCAGCCGTGTGGTGCCCACCCGCACCACGCTGGCCGCGCTGGAGGGTCTGCTGCTGGAGGCGGAGGATGGCCTGAAGCTCACCGGCTACAATTTGGAAGTGGCCATTGTGTCCAAGGTGAGCGCCGACATTGTGAAGCCCGGCCGTGTGGTGGTCGGCGCCCGCTTGTTGGTGGACATTGTACGAAAAATGCCCGATTTGCCGGTGGTGCTGGAGCTGTCGGACGCGATGGCGCTGACCGTGACCTGCGGTTCCGCTGAATATGTGATTTCGTCCTGTTTGCCGGCCGACAGCTTTCCCGAATTGCCCAGCGTGGAGGGCAGCGCGTTTTGCACCAGTACGCAGAGCGTGCTGAAGGATATGATCGGGCGGACGCTGTTTGCCGTGTCCGACAATGAAAACAAGGTGATTCAGACCGGCGCGTTGTTCCGTTTCGACAAGGAGTCGCTGATGGTGGCCGCTGTCGACGGATATCGGCTGGCGCTGCGCCGCGAGCCCATCCTCTGCGCCGAGGCGCGGGATTTGGTGGTGCCGGGGCAGGCCCTGCGTGAGGTAGAACGTATTTTGGAGGACAATGAGGAAAAGACAGTCGCCCTCATTCAGTCCGACCGGCATCTGAGTTTTACCATGGGCGACACGGTGCTGATTTCGCGGTTGCTGTCGGGCAAGTTTTTGAACTTCGACACCTCGATTTCACAGGAACGTCCCATCTCGGTCAAGCTGGACTGCGAGGCGTTCCGACAGGGCGTCGAGCGCGTCAGTCTGATCATCAGTGAAAAGATTAAGAGCCCGGTGCGGTTGCTGCTCGAGTCCGGACAGGTGACCTTGTCCAGCGCCACCACACTGGGGCGCGCCGTCGACACCTGCGAGGCCGAAGTGACCGGCTGCGAAAAGCTGGAGATCGGGTTCAATCACCGATACATTCTGGACGCGCTGCGGGCGTTGCCCAAGGCGGACAGTCACATCGAATTCAACACGTCGCTTTCGCCGTGCGTCATTGTGCCCGATGAGGGCAATGCCTTTTTGTTTATGATTCTGCCGGTAAGATTGCACGCGGAGTAGAATTTCATATTTATGAACGACGAAGGGAGGTTACTTCCTCCCCTCGGGGAGAAAGTAACCAAAGAGGCTCAAAGGGACGCGGGTTGGCTATTATGTGCAGACCGCCTCTGCGCAAACGTTCTCATCCGGGCTTTGCCGGTGGATGCACAGTCCCCGAACCGGTGAGGTCAAAGTGGTTCGGACAGCGTATTCGTACTGTGAGCCATCATTCTCTATCCGGTGACGGCTTGTGCGCAGGATTCTTGCCTCGTGCGGGATTCAATCTCATATCCTTTCGCTTTACAGGCAAATTCACTTTGCAGAAATATTCCGTTTCTCTTGTAAGACAGCGAAAATCTGAAAATATGTGCACTAAGCCGTTTTCCCCGCGGGGGGCAAAAAACATCAAAACACATGGGTAGGTAACCATGCAGATTAACAGCCTGACCCTGTTTCAATTCCGCAACTATACGCAACAGGAGGCCCGGTTTGCGCCGGGCCTGAATTTGATTCTGGGGGACAACGCGCAGGGCAAAACCAACCTGTTGGAGGCCGTTTTCTATTTTGGCGCGGGCAAGAGTCACCGGGAGGCGCGTGACGCCCAGCTCATCCAGCGGGGGCAATCAGAGGCGCGGCTGACCGCGCAGGTGTTTTGCGAGGGGCGCGGGCAGACGCTCGACGTGCGCTTTAACGTGACGGCGCGCAAGGAGATTTACATCAACGACATCAAGGCCAAAAGTCCGCGCGAGCTGACCGGTAAATTGCCCTGCGTCCTGTTCGGGCCGGATGAACTGCGGTTGGTCGGCGGTGGCGCGGAACAGCGGCGGCGTTTTATGAACCTGGCGCTGTGTCAGCTCTACCCGCGCTATCTGGCGCAGCTGGCCGCCTATAAACGATTGCATGAGCATAAGAACAAGCTGCTGCGCACGGCCGATCCGCGCTCCGGTATGGCGGCCGTGCTGCCCGAATTCAACAGGCGTCTGGCCGAGACGGGCGCGGCGTTGCTGTGCCGTCGCGCGGCCTTTGTCGATCAGATCGCCGCGCTGGCCGCCCCGATTCAGCGGGAGATGGGCGGAGAGACGCTGAGTGTGTCCTATCGCACCGTGTCGGGCGTCGATCCCCGGCAGGAGGTCGAACGCGTGGCCGCCGATTATCTGCACAAACTGGAGGAGCATGAGGCGTCCGAATGGGCGGCGCGTACCTGCCTCTATGGGCCGCACCGCGACAACATTGAGGTGTTTTTGGACGGCGCGCCGCTTTTGCAGGTTGGCTCGCAGGGACAACGGCGCACCGCCGCGCTGGCGCTGAAGCTGTCCGAGCGGGCCCTGTTTCGGCAGACGCTGGGCGACGAGCCGCTGCTGTTGCTGGACGATGTGCTGTCCGAGCTGGACGCGCACCGGCGGGCCTATGTGCTGGATCGATTGTCGGGCGGGCAGATTCTCATTACCGGCTGCGATCCGGTGGCGTCGTTTCCCCATGACGCCAACCGTTTGGTTGTGTGCGGCGGACAATTGACAAGGGACAATGAAGGACGCGGGGTCGCTTTGCCGAGGAAGGGGCTCACCGCGGATCGGAGCAGGGCGACCACATCGGGTCGCCCCTACAAGAGAAACACGCCATCGCGTTTCTGCGTCGACGGGGCGCCATGATTCATCGTTTTCCGGGAGGGGAAGGCTATGTATTTACACTTGGGTGGGCAGACCATCGTGCCGAGTTCGTCGGTCATCGGTATTTTTGATCTCGACCGCGTCAGCCAGTCCAAACGGACGCGGCTGTTTTTAGAGCGCGCCGAAAAGGCCGGTCAGGTGAAGGCGGTCGGCGCTGAATTGCCCGCGTCGTTTGTGTTGTGCCACGGAAACGGGAAGTGTACCGTCTATCTCTCGCCCATAGCGTCCAAGACGCTGGGCAAGCGGGGCGCGTTGCAGATTGCGGATAATAGGTAACAGATAACAGATAACAGATATGGATGCGGCGAGTGCTCTCCTTTCCATTGACATCTTTCCTGGGCGCTGATACAATTGGCAGGAAAAAGAAGCGTGATTTTTCCGCTTCCAAGGATAAAACAGAAGGAATTTGGGACAATGATGACAAAAGTACGTTTTCCGAAAAGATTGACGGCTCTTATCCTGGCGCTTGCGCTGCTGCTGCCTGTATGGGCGCTGCCGGCGACCGCCGAGCCCGATGTCTTTTTTGCTTGCACCGACAACACCATCCTCGCGCTGGAGCAGCAATACATGCCGATGTACTCAAGCGGGGTGCTGTATGCGCCCACCCGCGCCATCTCCAACGGCACCGGCATCGCCGTCACCTATACACAACGGCTGGATGTGCTGTCGCTGACCAAGGAGGGCGTCACGCTGGTCTTTGATCTGGCCGGCCAGCGCGCCTATGATGAGGATCAGATTTACCCCGTCACGGTCGTACAGAGCGGGTCGGTGTATTATGTGCCGGTGGCGTTTGTCACCGACTATTTTGGACTGACTTATTCCACGCCCAGCACCATCTACGGGTCCATGCTGCGCCTGCATGTCAGCTCCAAGGCTTCTGACGACGCCGCCTTCATCAGCACCAACGCCGCGCGTTTGGCCACGCTGTACAACACCTATATGTCCAGCAACCCCAGCCCGCTGCCTCCGGTCACCGGCGACGATCCGTCGGTCTCCCCGTCGCCCCCGCCCTCTCCCCCGGCCAATGTCAAGGTGGCGTATCTCTCCTTTGACGACGGCCCGCACGCCGGCATCACCGATCAGATTCTGGATGTGCTTGACGAGTTCAATGTCAAAGCCACATTCTTCCTGCTGGGTTCCAATCTGCTGTCCAACCCCAACGCCATCCGCCGGATGGACGCCACGGGGCATGTCGTGGCGCTGCACAGCTATACGCACGACCACAAGAAGTTTTACAGCTCGGGCGAGGCCATGATCGCCGAGCTGGAAAAGACCAATGATATTCTGGAGGACATCACGCATACGCGCGCCCGGCTGCTGCGTGTGCCGTATGGCAGCGTGCCGCATATGACGCCTGAGCTGTGCGAGGCCATGAGCGAGGGCGGCTATCGTTTCTGGGACTGGAACATCGATTCGGGGGATACCTCCAAGGGTTGCAGCACCGAACGCATTGAGACTGAAACCATACAATATTTGAAGAATATGGCCGCTGCCAAAGAGGTCGCCATAGTGCTCTTTCACGAAAAAGAAATTACGCTTAAAGCTTTACCCAAAATTCTCCGATACATGATAGAAGAAGGATATGAATTTCGGGTGATCACCGAGAGCGAGGAAGCCAACAACTTCCGAAAATACACCAAATGAGTCGGGTGTGTTCTTTCCCAACCGCGCGCTTTAGGGGACGGTTTTCTTTGTAGGGCTTTGCTTTGCATCGACAGCCGGATGGAGACTCCGGGAGCGCGGCCAAGCGGGCGGGAAAGCTTGTCTGGAGGGTTCCTTCGGTGACAGCGCCCCGTACCCTCACGAGAAATCTGAGAGAATGGCGGTGTCCGTATGGCTAACGATCCGATGCTGGAAATGTTTATTTTTGAAAACAATCAGCTCACCGAGCGCCTGGAAGAGGTGTTGATGGAGGGGGAGAGCGCGGGCGGTCTGTCGGAGGATCACATCAATGAGATCTTCCGCATCATGCACACCATCAAGGGCTCGGCGGCTATGATGCAGTTCACGCACATCTCCACGCTGGGTCACGCGGTCGAGGACATGTTCTTTTACATCCGCGAGAACAAGGACTGCACCCCCGAATGGGTCACCATCATCGACCTTTGCCTGGAATCGGCCGACTTCTTCAAGGAGGAAGTGGGCAAAATCCAGCAGGGACTCGACTCGGACGGCGACGAGACGCCGCTTTTGGAACGCATTAAAGTGTACATGAATATTTTGACCGGTAAGGGCGCGCCCGAACCGGCTGTTGTTGTGCCCGAAGCGCCGGCCGCACCGGACACTCCTGCAGAAGGCGATGCGCGCTCAAAGAAGGCGAAGGCGGGCCAGAAGAAGCAAGCGGCCGAGACGTCGCCTCAAAGCGGGGCCGGCCAGCCGTCGCCTTCACAAGGCACCTGTTTTCAGGCGCTGGTGCGGTTTGAGGACGGCTGCAAAATGGAGAACATCCGGGCCTACCAAATTGTAAACGCCCTGTCCGACATCGCTCATCATATCGTTACCACCCCTGAGGATCTGCTGGAGGACTGCTCCGATCAGATCATCAAGGCGGGGTTTTCGATGCTGATCTATGCCGACTGCACACTCGAGAAAATCCAGTCGCTCATCAACGAGTCGCTTTTTGTCAAGGGCTTCGACGTGCAGCCGGCGGCCGACGCGCCGCCCGTCCCCGATGCCGCCGACGTGGCCGGTACGGAGGAGGCGGAAGAAACCGGGACCAAGCCCGAGGCCGGGGAGATCCCCGCGCCCGAACTCTCCGTGACGCCCAACGCGGCCGTCGAGACAGCGCCGGTGGCGCCGCCCGTCGTTGCGGCGGGGCCGATTCCTTCGGCCTTTGCCGCGCCTGTGGCCGCTGCGGCCGCGCCGCCCGCCTCCGACGCGAAGAAACCGGCCGCCGCCACCGAAACCAAGTCGAGCTTCATCAGCGTCAACGTGGACAAGCTGGACCGGCTGATGGATCTGGTGGGCGAGCTGGTCATATCGGTCTCGATGGTGGTGGGCTGTCCCGATCTTGAAAACATCGCCCTGCCCAATTTTGAAAAAGCCTCCTCGATGCTGGTCAAGAACACCGGCGAGCTGCAGGACGTCATCATGTCGGTGCGTATGATCCCCATCTCGTCCACCTTCCACAAAATGCACCGCATTGTGCGAGACCTGACCCGGAAGCTTTCGAAGGACGTGGACTTTGTCATCCTGGGCGAGGAGACCGAGGTCGACAAGAACATCATTGACAATCTCAGCGATCCGCTGATGCACATCATCCGCAACTCGATGGATCACGGTATCGAGGACAAAGAGGCGCGCATGGCCATCGGCAAACCGGCGCAGGGGAAAATTGTACTCGAAGCGCGCAACTCGGGTTCCGACGTGCTCATCTCCTGTACCGACGACGGCAAGGGTCTCGACCGGGACAAGATCCTCAGCAAGGCGGCCCGGCAGGGGCTGCTCAACCGTCCCGAAAACGAGTACACCGACCGCGAGGCCTATCAGTTTATCATGATGCCCGGGTTCTCGACCAACGAACAGGTCACCGAGCTGTCGGGCCGCGGCGTCGGCATGGATGTTGTCAAAAAGAACATTGAAAAAATCGGCGGCACGGTGCTGCTCGATTCCACCCCGGGCGAAGGCATGACCGTCACCATCCGTATTCCGCTGACACTCAGCATTTTGGCCGGCATCGAGCTGCGGGCGGGCGAAAACGTCTATATCGTGCCGACGCTCAACATCCGGGAATCGTTCGTGCCCCGTCAAAACGACATCATTGTCGACCCGGAGGGCTTTGAATCGGTGCTGTTCCGCGGGGAAGCCTTCCCCATCATCCGGCTGTATGAGCTGTTCGGCGTCGAGGGCGCGGTCACGCGCTTTGAGGACGGCATCATGATCATGATGGAGGACGAAGGCCGTATGGTCGGACTGTTCGCCGACTGCCTGGTGGGTGAGCAGACCGTGGTGGTCAAGCCCATCCCGCCGTTCATCGTCAACCGCATCGGCGTCATCCGCGGCGTTTCGGGCTGTACCATTTTGGGCAACGGCAACATCAGCTTGATTATCGATGTCAAGAGTCTGACTGAAAAGCCGAGGGAGTAAGATTGTTTTTGCAGAATGTGTTTAAGTGAAAGGGAGAGGGTTTTGGTGAAATCGCTGCGGATTCTTTTGGTGTTTCTGCTCATGGCCTGCCTGTGCACGGCGTGTACCATCACCGTTTACGACGATGTTCCGGTGACAGGGGAAACGAGCGCCGACACGTCTCCGGCGAATGCAAGTCCGCTTCCGGGCGGCGACGCTCCGGATGCCGGCCAGCCGCCGGCCGCCACCGCAGAGCAGGGTCATGGCGAGCCATACACACAGCACGACTTCTACGTGATGGAGCGCTCCTATGACTTGGATCTTGGCCTTGTCCCCGAGGATGAATTCTTGCTGATTGTCAACGACGTGTTTCAGAATTCCGGCGTTTTTTCAAGCGAAACAGACGCGGTGTTGCCCTTCTCTATTACATTTGTCATCGACGAGCCCTTTACCGCCTCGGTTCGATTTTTGGTGATGCACGATGGCGAGACATACGAGTATACAGATGTCGTTGAGTTTTCCGAAACGGGAAGCAACACGGTGCAGTTACTTACCAAGACATCGGGGCTTCTGGTGGGCAGCTATATGCTGGAGTGGTACATCGACGGCTATTTGGCCTATCAGGGCAGTACGATGAAACCGTAAGAACGCCGCAAAGCGTTCCGTTGAACGGAAGGGAGAGGGTTTTGGTGAAATCGCTGCGGATTCTTTTGGCGTGTCTGCTCATCGCCTGTCTGTGTACGGCGTGTACCATCACCGTTCGCGAGGCGGCGCCGACTTCGGGGGAACCGGATCCGGAGACGTCTCCCGTGGGCGGGAGCCCGACCCCGACGGACGATTGGGTCTCCGCGGCGCCTGTGACCCCTTCTCCCGCGTCAGACCCTTCCGAAGGCAGTCCCAACACGGTGCCGTATACCGAGCACTCGTTCAGGATTCAGGACAGTGCGCTGGACAACCCGACCGGGATTGTGCCCGAAGGAAAGTTCCTGTTGATTACCAACAATGTCCTTCAGGGAACCGGGATTTTCTCCGACGACACCGAAGCGGTGTTTGTCTTTGACGTCTCCTATTCGGTCGACGCGCCTGTAACCGGTACGCTGTATTTCAAAGTGACGCGCGAGGGCGATTCGACCGAGATCTACGAATATACGACAACGCTCGAGTTTGCCGCCGAGGGGACCAACACGATGTCCCTGCTCGTCAATACCACCGGGGTGCTTTCGGGCACGTATTCGGTGGAATGGTATATCGACGACTGTTTGGCTTTTCGGGGTTCGACGACAAAATAATTGTGCGGGCGCATCCATCAGAGAACCAGAGAAAGCTTCTAAGGGGGACATACTGTGGATGAACTGAATCAGACGCTCCATAACGAAAGTATGCAGAATATGTATCTCACCTTCCTGGTGGGATCGGAGACTTACGGCATTCAAATCCACTACATCACCGAGATCATCAACGTGCAGGCCATTACCGTGATGCCCGAGCTGCCGGAGTACATCAAGGGCATCATCAACCTGCGCGGCAAAATCATCCCGGTGCTCGACGTGCGCGTGCGGTTCCACAAGGAGCCTGTACCCTACAACGAGCGCACCTGCATCATTGTGGTCGACATCGGTGACGAGAGCGATTCGGTCGGGCTGATTGTCGATTTGGTGCGCGAGGTGCAGACCTTTGACGAGGACGACGTCGTGCCGCCGGCCGTCACCACCACCGGCGAGGCCAACCGTTACATTTCGGGCCTTGCCAAGCATGAGGACGGTAGTATGGTGCTGCTGCTCAACGTCGAGCGGCTGGTGTCGGACAGTTGACAATGTACAGATAACAGTTGGCAAAAGAGGAACACGACGGGCGTCGTGTTCCTCTTTTGCCATTGGCCGAGCTCCTGCGCGTCGACGAGGCTCTTCTGTGTCAAGCCTCGCGACGGTCGGCGGGCGGTCGCACTGCTCACTCTGCGTGCGCGGAAACGCGGCTCGGGCGTTGGCCGCTGGTTTCCTTGCCCGCTGCGTTCACTGCGCTCCCTGCCGCCCTGTTCGGCTCTTCGATGTCAAGCCTCGCGACGGTCGGCGGGCGGTCGCACTGCTCACTCTGCGTGCGCGGAAACGCGGCTCGGGCGTTGGCCGCTGGTTTCCTTGCCCGCTGCGTTCACTGCGCTCCCTGCCGCCCTGCTCGGCTCTTCGATGTCAAGCCTCGTGACGGTCGGCGGGCGGTCGCACTGCTCACTCCGCGTGCGCGGAAACGCGGCTCGGGCGTTGGCCGCTAGTTTCCTTGCCCGCTGCGTTCACTGCGCTCCCTGCCGACCTGCTCGGCTCTGCTATCTCTGGTTCTCACCGTCCCATTGACGCATGGCCTCCAGATTTTCCTCGGGGGGCGCGAGTTGACCGGTGATGGGGTTCTGCGCCTTTTGCGCGGCGGGCAGGGTGACGTTGGTCGGGATATGGCCGTCCTTTTTCGGTTTGTTTCGGTTGTGGTCCGGCATGGGGGGGTGACCTCCTTTTTTTGTTGCTTTTTGGGGATGTTTCTGGTTGAATAGAAGAGTAGTGTTTTAGATAACAGATATCAGTGAACAGATAACAGATACGGACGCGTCCTGCGGGGGTGGATACGGGGAAGCCCTGTAGGGGCGCGCATGGCGCGTCTGCCAATATTCCGTGTCGTGCCCGGACGGCCAATGGCCGCTCCAACAATCCATTCTTTCGCTATATCTTCCCCAGCATCCCAGCAGGATATACCATTCTATACAGTGAAGAAGGTGGGGTATGGTTTCGCATGTCGTCAGCCTGGGGGTTTCGGGCGTGGCGGGGTATGTCGTCTCGGTCGAGTGCTTTCTGTCGGGAGGTTTGCCCGGCTTCGACGTGGTCGGCCTGCCCGACGCGGCGGTCAGGGAATCGCGCGAGCGGGTACGCGCCGCCATCAAAACCTTACAATATGAGTTTCCGCCCAAACGCATCACGGTCAATCTCGCGCCGGCCGATACCCGCAAGGAGGGCGCGCTCTATGATTTGCCCATCCTGCTCGGTCTGATGAGCGCGCACGAGGAAATCCCGCCGCCGCCGGACACGGCCGCCTTTTTGGGTGAGGTGTCGCTGAGCGGCGTGATTCGTCCGGTTTGCGGCGTGTTGGCCATGACGCTGGCCGCGAAAAAGGCCGGCCTCAAAGAGATCTATCTGCCCGCCGACAACGCCTCCGAGGCGCTGCTGGCCGAAGGCATCGACATCTACCCGGTCGATCATGTGCAGACACTTTTGCAGCATCTGCTCGGCCGAAAAGCGCTGACGCCGGCGCGGTGGGCCGAATGGGGCGCCGACGTGAAGTCTCCGATGCCCGATTTCGCACAGGTCAGGGGTCAGGAGAACGCCAAGCGAGCGCTGGAAATCGCGGCGGCCGGAGGACACAATGTCCTGATGATCGGCCCGCCCGGCACCGGCAAGTCGATGCTGGCGCGGCGGCTGCCCTCCATTTTACCCGACTTTTCCTATGAGGAACGCGTCGAGACCACCGTCATCCATTCGGTGGCCGGTCTGACCGGGCGGCAGACGCCCTTCCCCGCGGCGCGACCCTTCCGCTCGCCACATCACACCATATCGGCGGTGGGTCTGACCGGCGGCGGCGCGCAGCCGCGCCCTGGTGAAATCTCACTGGCGCACAACGGCGTTTTGTTTCTGGACGAGCTGCCCGAATTCAACCGGAACGTGCTGGACGCGCTGCGTCAGCCGCTGGAGGAAGGACAGGTGACCATCACGCGCGCCCAGTCGTCGACCACCTTTCCGGCGCGGTTCACGCTGGTGTGCGCGATGAACCCGTGCCGCTGCGGCTGGCTGGGGCATGAGTCGGGGCGCTGCCGGTGCAGCGAGGCGTCGGTGGAAAGCTACCGCAGCCGTGTGTCGGGGCCGATGCTCGACCGCATCGATTTGCAGGTCGAGGTGCCGTTGCTCACGTTTGACGAGCTGTCGGCCGGGCCGAGCGCCGAAACATCGGCCGACATCCGCGCGCGGGTTGAACTGGCTCGACAGCGGCAGCGGGATCGGTTGGGCGCCAAAACCTCGTGCAATGCCCGCATGACCACCCGCCAGATCGAGGAACACTGCCATTTGACCGACGGCGGCCGGTCGTTTTTGCGCAACGCTTTCGAGCGCATGGGCATGACCGGACGCGCCTACAGCCGTGTTCTCAAGGTGGCGCGCACCATCAGCGATTTGGAGGACGGCGGCGAGATCCGCACCGAGCATTTGGCCGAGGCGGTGCAGTACCGTTCGGCCGACCGGCGCGGTAACATCTGAAATGGGGGGCATTTTAATGAAAACAACACGACTTCTTATCGCCGTCATCCTGCTGCTCTGCCTGACGCTTGCCGGCTGCCAGCCGGGACAGGCGCTTGTGGGCACATGGACGGGGGATGAAACGGTCGGCGTGACGCTCAAGTTCGACGAGAGCGGCCTGATGACCCTGACCCTGATGGGGCAGACGGTGAGCGGCGAGTATCAGGTGAAAGGCGCGAACATTGAGCTCATCCGGGAAGGCAACACGATGGATATCCCGTATTCCATTCAAAAGGATGTTTTAACCGTAACGTTGGGCGGACAGGAGTTTGCGCTTACGCGTGTTCCGGAGAACGGGACCGGGGACGCGTTAGGAACCGACGATGAGACCGGCGGGGCGCAGACGGCGGGATAAGCAAGCGGCCGGGACGTACTTTTCCCTGTTGACAATCGTGATCCTCTCTGCTATACTTTTCAACAATATCCCCAAAAGCGATGACCGGGAGCCGGTTTCGCCAAGACCCCAGCCCCGCGGATCGTGGGGTTCCAGAGAGCTGCCGGTTGGTGTGAGGCGGCAGCGGGTCAACGCGTTTCCTTCTCGCCCGTGAGCCGCGACGCCCACTGTGACGCGATTTGGCTTTTGCGCCGGTCGTTCATCCAAGCGCCGCCGTTGACGCCGTAAACGTCCAACGAAGCCCTCCTGTGTCTTTTCCCGAGGGGGAAGGATCGGAGGGGAACAAGGGTGGTACCGCGCTAAGGCGCCCCTTGATGCCTTTCGGCATCAAGGGGCGATTTTTGTTTTATCAAGAAGGGGGCGGGCCCCCCTCATGGACTCCCCCCAAAAGGATGTTTCTCCGGCGAAGTGAATTCGCCTGCGAAACGATTCAATCCAATGCTTTGGCCAAAATCGGCGGAGCAAGAACCTGTCCTCGAGCGGCGGCTCGGCTCCCAGCCGTTTTGGCCAAAGGGCGGGGGATGCGGGGGCCAGGGATGGAAAGCGATGCCTTGCCGCACGGACGCGCGAAGCGCACCCCAACATGATGCCCAGTCACCACGGACGCGCGATGCGCGCCCCTACGGATTTTCCCATTATACAGGAGGTCTTTGCTATGAATACCCCGGATATGATCGCTTCCACCCTCGGCGACTGGATGGCCGATATGGCCCGCAAGCTGCCTGACAACGACGCGCTGGTCTATGTAGACCGCGGTCTGCGCCTGTCGTACCAGCAGCTGGACGACAAGGTGCGTCTGATCGCCCGGGGGCTTCTGTCCATGGGCATCGGCAAGGGCGACCATGTGGCCATCTGGGCGACCAATCTGCCCGAATGGGCCTACACGCTCTATGCCTGCGCTAAGATCGGCGCCATTTTGGTCACGGTCAACACCAACTATAAAATTTTCGAGCTGGAATACCTGATGAGGCAGTCGGACGCCAAGGCGCTCGTGTTCTGCGACGGCATCAAGGGCTCGAATTATCTCGACATTCTGACCGAGATGTGCCCCGAAATCAAAACCTGTGAGCCCGACCAATTCTCCTGCGACAAGCTGCCGGTGCTCAAGACGCTGATTCACATCCCGGCCATGTCGAAGCCCGCGCCACGTCCGGCCAAGGGCGTGTATACCTGGGCCGATCTGGAGCAGAGAGCGCCGATGATCCCGGACGAGCAGCTGACCGCCGTCGGCCAGACGCTGCACTATGACGACGTCATCAACATCCAGTACACCTCGGGCACCACCGGCTTCCCGAAGGGCGTCATGCTGACCCACTACAATATCATCAACAACGGCTATTTCATCGGCGAGTGCATGAAGCTCACCCCCGACGACCGCATGTGCATCCCGGTGCCGTTTTTCCACTGTTTCGGGCTGGTGCTGGCGCAGATGGCCTGTGTCACACACGGCTCGGCCATGGTGCCGGTCGAGGTCTATTCGCCGCTGGAGGTCATGAAGACCATACAGGCCGAGCGGTGTACCGGAACCTACGGCGTGCCCACCATGTTCATCTTCATCCTCGAGCATCCGGATTTCGAGCAATATGACCTCTCGACCCTGCGCACCGGGATCATGGCCGGGTCGACCTGCCCGATGGAGGTCATGCGCAGCGTCATCGACAAGATGCACATGAGTGAGATCACCATTACCTACGGCCAGACCGAGTGCAGCCCCGGCATGACCATGTCGCGCACCGATGATCCCATTGAATTGCGCGTGTCGACGGTCGGACGGCTGCTGCCGCACGCCGAGGGCAAGGTCATTGATCCCGAGACCGGTGAGATCGTGCCGCCCAACACGCCGGGTGAAATCTGCACACGCGGCTACCATCTGATGAAGGGCTACTACAACATGCCCGAGGCCACCGCCGCCGCCATCGACAGCGACGGCTGGCTGCATACCGGCGATGTGGGCACCTGCGATGAAAACGGCTACTACGCCATCACCGGACGGATTCGCGATATGATCATCCGCGGCGGCGAAAACATCTACCCCCGCGAGATTGAGGAGCTTTTGTACACCCATCCCGACGTGCAGGACGTGCAGGTTGTGGCCGTGCCGTCCCAAAAGTTCGGCGAGGAGGTCTGCGCCTTCGTCATCCGCCGGCCGGGCACCGACACCGATGAGGAGGGGTACAAGGCGTATGTGCGCGAGCGTATGTCGCGCCACAAGGTGCCGTCCTATGTGCTATTCATCGACGCGCTGCCGATGACCGCGTCGGGCAAGATTCAGAAGTATAAGCTCCGTGAGGAGGCCGTCGAACGGCTGGGCCTGGAGACGGCGGATAACTGATAGCGATAAGGTTGAGCGGCCGGGGACACATGTGAACATGTTCTCCGGCTGCTTTTTTGTCGTTGTGAGCTCCTGCATGCACACAAAAGGGAAAACGGCGGGGCTCGGTGGTTACGACAATAGATATTGCGGTGTTGACCTTGCGGCAACACAACATTTCGTGTTTTTTGATCGGATTCGTCTAAAGTTGACAAAAAAAGATCGGAATTGGTTCGTGAAAGTTGACAAAAACGAAAAAACGGTCGGGGCACAATGCAAAAAGTATAGGACTATTTGACAATAGACAGGGCGGTCGAGAATAACTATAATAAATACAAGAATACGAATTTTGTACACCATGAGTCTGGGACCCTTTCCTTCTATATTCAGTTTGAAAGCGGAGTGAAGTGTATGAAAAAGAGCATGAAACAGTCTACATTGACCATGATTTTGAGTGGGTTGTCCATTGTTCTCCTTGCGGTGATCCTTTACATGACGCTACAGTTGGATGAGCTCACAAACGATATCCATCACTCCAACAAGGAACGGTTTGATCTTACTTACAACGCCAACCGCTTCATGAGAGGGTCGGACAGCCTCACCAACGAGGTGCGCGCTTTTGCCGTTACCGGAGACAGCAAGCACTATGACAACTACTGGAATGAAGTCAATACGTTGAAGAATACCGACATCGGTGTGGCCAACCTCAGAGATATCGGCATCACAGAGGAGGAGGAGGCCAAAATTGCGGAAATGAAGTTCTTGTCGGACAACCTGATTCCGCTGGAAAGCGCGGCCATGGATTTGATGATGGCCGGAGACCAGGCGGGCGCCATCGAGGCGGTCTATGGCGCAAGCTACAATGAGACCATCGCGAAGATTGGCGCCGCCAATGAAGCGTTCCTGACCATGCTGGACGCGCGGGCCGCGGCGCATGTAGACGAGCTGATAGGGCAAGCCAACTCCAAGCAGGCGCTCAGTTATATATTCTTGATCGTTCTGGTGCTGCTGCAGTTGATCTCGGCCGTCTATTTCCGGGCGGGCGTCATCTCGCCCATTATTAAGATCTGCAAGGCCATGCGTGAGCTGGCGGTCGGGCATCTTCACGAGCCGCTGGCGCTCAAATGCAACTCTTCTGAGATCGGTCAGCTGACCTGCGCGATCCACGAGACAAGGAAGGAACTGATTCTCTACGTCGACGATTTGGCCGATAAGCTGGGCGCCCTGGCGCAGGGGCAGCTTGACCTTGCCGTCGACATCGAATACATTGGCGATTTTGCGCCCATCAAGACCTCTTTGACCACCATCATCACATCGCTACGCGACACCATGTCGCAGATCAACTCGGCTTCTACGCTGGTGAGCAGCGGATCGCTGCAAATCTCTGAAGGCGCGCAGGCGTTGGCGCGCGGTACGGTCGAGCAGTCGGCCACCATCGAATCTCTGTCCACGACCATGGGCGAAATCGAGCAGACGACGCGCGGCAACGCCGAAATGGCGATGAAGGCCGCCCAGCTTTCCGAGACCATCAAGGTAAACGCGCAGAAGAGCTCGGAGCAGATGGATCAAATGACGCAGGCCGTCCGCGAGATCAACGAGGCCAGCCAGTCCATCCACAAGGTCATCAAGGTTATCGACGATATCGCGTTCCAGACCAACATCCTCGCGCTCAACGCCGCCGTCGAAGCGGCGCGCGCCGGGCAGAATGGCAAGGGCTTTGCCGTCGTGGCTGAAGAGGTACGCAACCTGGCTTCCAAGAGCGCGGCCGCGGCCAAGGATACCGGCGTGCTGATCGAGAACTCCATTGAGAAGGCCGAGCTGGGCGCCGACATCGCCCACAATACGGCGGCCAGTCTGGCCGAGATCGTCTCGGGCATTCACGAGAGTTTTGAAGTGATCAATGATATTGCCAATTCCTCCAAAGAACAGTCCAACGCCATCACCGGCGTACATCAGGGTATCACACAGGTCAGCCAGGTGGTGCAGCAGAACAGCGCCACGGCCGAGGAATCGGCGGCCGCGTCTGAAGAGATGAGCGCGCAGGCGTCGCTGATGGCCGAGCTGGTGACCCGGTTCAGGCTGGGCCAGCACGACCCGGTTTCGCTGCCGGCCGCCCCACGTTTCATTGAGATGCCCCGCGCGGCCGGCGCGGAGGATTGGAACGCGCTGCCCGAGCCTGGGGCCTTCGGCGGGAAGTATTGAGGCGCGTGGACGAGTCGGATCGGCTTTGACGCGCACACCATGGAATCATAAAATACGCGGGCGCTGTTTTGGAAACGGCGTCCGCGTTGTTGTATCCGGCCTTTTTGTCTCCGGAAAGGGTCTGTTTTCGGGCGCCGCAGAAATCCCATAACATTCCTCTAAAAAAACTATTGACAGAAGTATAATTCTTTGCTAAACTGATCAAGCGTCTGTTGAGACGCACCCCTGCTAACAGCGTCTGGGCCAAGCGGCCCAACATGTTGTGGCGGAGGGGACGCACCTTGACAATTAAACAACGTAAACTTTACAGATGCTCCTTCTAACCTGGGGGAGTATCAAAAGACCAGCACAAAGGGCCCGAGCGACATCCTAGCCGGTGTCGTGAGGCAAAACTTTGAGAATATGATGCTTGGAAGAGCGCTCATATTGACAGTGATATGACCCGTGTTTTAACACGGTTATATACCATCAATAGAGAGTTTGATCCTGGCTCAGGACGAACGCTGGCGGCGTGCCTAACACATGCAAGTCGAACGGTGCAATGCCCGACACAGAGTGCCGGACGTTGAAGTGACAGATAACAGATAACAGATAACAGTTGTGGAGTTGCGCGAGGCGCAACGGGATTGAATTATCGCGCATGGCGCGATGCCACGACTGTACGCTGTGCACTGTACACTGGACACTGCAATGTCCAACACTGTGTGTTGGACATTGCATAGTGGCGGACGGGTGAGTAACGCGTGAGTAACCTGCCCTTGAGTGGGGAATAACGATTGGAAACGGTCGCTAATACCGCATAAAGTGCGAGAGGGGCATCCCTTTTGTACCAAAGGAGCAATTCGCTTAAGGATGGACTCGCGTCTGATTAGATAGTTGGTGAGGTAATGGCTCACCAAGTCGACGATCAGTAGCCGGACTGAGAGGTTGAACGGCCACATTGGGACTGAGACACGGCCCAGACTCCTACGGGAGGCAGCAGTGGGGAATATTGGGCAATGGGGGAAACCCTGACCCAGCAACGCCGCGTGAAGGAAGAAGGC